>DBNY01000034.1 GCA_002299475.1 Caryophanales bacterium UBA660
ATATATATTATATAGAGAGTATTATTATAAATATACTAAAAACAATATATATAGATGGTATATAAAAATGCGTTCAAGCGTTCAAGTGTTCAATTTAGAGAAAAGGAGGATGAAATGAAAGAATCAGGGATAGTAAGAAAAATTATAGAATACATAAATAAACCAGCAATAAATAAAAGGTTTAAAGGTTATGCTTGGAAAAATCACGGTGGACTTTATGGAACAAAAGGACTACCCGATATTATGGCAGTTATACAGAAAGGCAAAAAGTCTTTTTTTCTTTGTCTTGAAGTTAAAACACCAACCGGGAAACCCACAATGCTTCAATCAGTTACACTTGCTAAATTTGCTATTTTAGGTACAGAAGCACAAATTGTAACAAATCTTGATGAAGTGAAAAAAATAATTGAAGACTTGGAGTAATTCCTATGATTATAGATTTATTAAAAGATTATAAAGCAAATGTATTAACAATAGAGTTTTCAAAAATCAAAATTGATGAATGGTTAATAATGTTGGAAAAAGATGCTATTGATATTAATGAACTTTATCCAAAAAAAAGACAAGAGAATTTAGGTATACAAAAGACAAACAAACCAACATCACCAACCGAAGGAATAGTTGAAAGGTCGGAAAAAATAAAAGAAACGATAAAAGAATCAATTAGACTAGAAACTTTAAAAATAAAAGAGAGTGAGAAAAAAATAAAACTTGTTGATATATTACTTAATAGTCTGCCTGCAGAAGATAGGTTTATATTAGAATTAAAGTACAAAGAAAAAGACAAGTGGAATATTATAACGAGAAAATTTAACAAGGAATATCGCAATCAATACGATGAATATATTACTGTAAGTGGAGTAAAGCAAAAGAAGGACGCTATACTAGAACGTTTAGAAATACTGCTTGAAGAAAATAATAGTTCAAAAATAGTTCAAAAATAAGTCATTTATAGTTTTTTACTTGTAGTATAATGATAAAGTAGTAGTATGATCTACTACGAATTGTTCTGGTCCTCCTGACTAGCACTAGGCAAAAATAAGGATTTATTTTTAAATAAGTCCTTTTTAATTGCTATTTACTGGATATTAATAATGCTGTGCGGTATTGTTTGTTATACAGAAAGGAAGATAATGGTATGGAAAATCCCAAATGCTGTATATGTAATAGAGAATGTGAAAATGAATATGGAAACAATGCACAACCGATAAAAGAAGGAAGATGTTGTGATGATTGTAATGATAGAAAAGTAATACCAGCTAGAATTGATTCATATTTAAAATCTAGAAAAAGAAACATTGAACAAAATCCAGAACAACGTAGAAGAAATCAAGTCATATCATCTGGTAATAAATGGGCAATTGAAAATTGGAATGCTACGCATAATGAAAAACTAAAAATATAGGAGGATATATGAAAGAAAAAGAAACGTCAGTAACAATAGTAGGTTTAAGTAAGGAAGATAAAATATTTGAATCGTGTATGAGCAATGATAAGAACATTACAATTGGAATAAAATTTATTAAATCAGGTAAAAGTCAAATAATTGGTTTTAGTGATGCAGATTATAAATTGTTTCAACAGTTAATTAGTACAATGAGTTTAGATGAAATAAAGAGAATAAGAAATGAAAATAAGACTATTAAATAATACTAATGCAATTAAGGAACTTCTTGAAAGCATATTTATAAATGTTGGTGATGTAGAACATATTGGCGACTTTAAATTTAAAACAAATATATCAGGACGGAGTATTATAATACACACTATACCTGTCGAAGAAGATAGTATAGATTTAATAGACATAAGATTTGAAGATGCCGAATAAACCACTTCATTTATGTTATAAACCTAATTGTAGTAATTTAACTAGAGAGAGATATTGCGAAACACATAAACAAGAAATTAATAAGTATAACAAAGAACGAACTGATAAAGATTATGTTCGTTTTTATTATAGTAAAGAATGGCAACAACTGAGGATGCTTGTACTAAAAAGAGATGGTTATCTTTGCGTGAGTTGCAGAAGCCAAGGGATAGTTAAACTGGCAGAGATGGTTCATCACAAGATACCAATTAAGATAGATTATAATAAAAGACTAGATTTGGACAATTTAGAGAGCCTTTGTGAAGCTTGTCACAACAAGATAGACCATAACCCCCACCCTTTCAAATCTAGCGATGTATGACAAGGAAAACGGCCCCCAGCTACGTGTGTGAAATCGCGTATTTCATAAGGGGGGTATCAAAATTAAATGAAAAATGATAAAATATAAATGGCGGAGGGCTTATATGGAAAAATATATTAAATTAGAAACAATATCATTAAAAAATCATAATGAAATAAATGAAAAATGGGTTCAACAAAAAATAGAAGAAGATCCAAGTATATTAGGACTTGGTGACTTGACTTTAAGACAATCAGAAAAAATACAACAATCAGGTGGCCGATTAGATATTCTATTGCAAGATGATGCTAGTGACACTAGATACGCAGTCGAATTACAATTGGGTAAAACTGATGAAACGCATATCATAAGGACTATTGAATATTGGGATAACGAAAGAAAGAGAAATGCAAACTATAAATATGTTGCTGTAATAATTGCAGAAGATATTACAAATAGATTTTTTAATGTAATCTCTTTATTTAATAATTCAATTCCAATTATGGCTATACAATTAAAAGCAATAAAGTATGGAAATGAAATCGGATTGGATTTTACTAAGGTTTTAGATTTAATAACACCAGATGAAGAACAAGAAGCCGGTGAAATTGTAGATAAACTTTATTGGGAAAAAAGAGGATCAAAAGATACTGTAAAATTAACTGATAAAATCTTATCTTATATTGAAGAATTTGTTGAAGGATATAATCTAAAATATAATAAACATTATATTGGCTTAACTCAAAACGATGTAGCAAAAAACTTTGTTACATTTACGCCAAGAAGAGAAACTCTACAAATTTCTTTTAAAATAAAAAGGAATGAAACTACAGACAAGTTCTTAAATGAATCTGAACTGGATCAATTAGCATATGACAATCAATGGTCACAATATAGAATAAGAGTAAAACAAAATGACATTACTGATTCAAAAGATAAAATAATGGAATTGTTGAAAACAGCTTATGAAGAGTTTACTGGAAAAACAATAAATAATGAAGAAAATCAAGACTAGCAAATTTGCTAGTTTTTTGTTGCAAGAAAGGAATAAATAAATGAACATTCAAAAAATAAAGATTGAAGAATTAAAATATGCAGATTATAATCCAAGAAAAGAATTGAAACCAGCTGATGAAGAATATCAAAAGATAAAAAAATCAATAGAACATTTTGGATATGTTGATCCAATTATTATAAATAATGACAATACAATAATTGGTGGACATCAAAGAGCTACAGTTATGAAAGCTATGGGGTATAAAGAAGTAGAGTGTGTAATTGTTGATTTGTCTAAAGATGATGAAAAAGCACTCAACATTGCCCTTAATAAAATTTCAGGTGAATGGGATATATCTAAACTAGGAGTTTTATTAGAAGAATTAAATACTATAGGAGTTATGGAATTAACTGGTTTTGATAGTGAAGAATATTCAAAAATGTTTGGAATAGAAGAAGTCAAGGAAGATAATTTTGATTTAGATAAAAACACTCCTGAAGTACCCAAAACTAAACAGGGTGATATTTGGGAACTAGGTAGTCACAGATTAATATGTGGTGATTCTACAAACCCACAAACATACAACAAATTATTAGGTAGCAAAAAGGTAGATGCTGTAATAACAGATCCACCTTATAATGTGGACTACGAAGGCAGTAATGGAATGAAAATAAAGAATGATAATTTCGCATCAAGCGAGAGTTTTTATAAGTTTCTACTTTCATTTTATCAATGTACTTGCAATAGTATGAAACCAGGTTCTCCTATATATGTATTTCACTCAGATGTTGAAGGAGTAAATTTTAGAAAAGCAATGACTGAATCTGGCATAGATTTAAAACAATGTCTAATATGGGTTAAAAACGGAATGGTATTGTGTAGACAAGATTACCATTGGCGACATGAACCAATATTATATGGTTGGAAATCAGGAGCGGCGCATAGTTGGTATGGCGACAGAGATAAGGATACAGTAATTGATGATTTTGTTACTTTCAATCCTAAGAAAATGAGCAAGAGTGAACTTGTGGAATTGTTTCAAAAAGTCGTAGATGCAGAAAACGAGAGAACAACAGTTATTTATAATGATAAACCAACAAGCAGTGATTTACACCCTACAATGAAACCAATTACTTTACTCGGTAAGTTACTCAAAAATTCAAGTCAAAAAAATGATCTCATACTCGATCCGTTCTGCGGTTCGGGTTCAATAATTATTGCTTGCGAACAACTAGGAAGAATAGCTTATGGTATTGAACTGGATGAGAAATATGTAGATGCAACAGTAACAAGATATAAAGAGTTTGTAGGTAAAGAGAATATTAGACTAATACGAGAAGGTAATGAATATTCATATGAAGAAATAATGGAGGGAAATGATAAAATAACAAGCTAGGAGGGATTATTATGAATCGAGGACCAAAACCAAAACCAACAGTTATACACGTTGCAAATGATAATCCCGGAAAAAGAGATATTACAGATAGAATTGAGTTTGAGAAAAGTATCCCGATTTTTAATTCGCGTGAAGAATTAGATATACCAGATTGGATAAAGAATGACAAGATTGCAAAAGAAGAATGGGAAAGAGTAACTCCGATTCTTGTTGATTTAGGGTTGCTAAAGAAAAATGATACATCCGCTCTTGAAGCGTACTGTAAATGTTGGAGTAGATATAAAGAAGCAGAAATGCAAATAGATAAAGCAAACTCAACTATTATTAAAACTCCTAGTGGTTATGTTCAACAAATACCACAAGTTTCAATTTCACATAGATATTTGAAATTAGCAAAAGAACTCATGTGCGAATTTGGACTTACTCCATCATCAAGAGGTAGAATGCAACTACCTGGTGATACAAGCGATGATGAAATGGAAGAACTCTTGAAGGGTTTTGAATAGAAAATGGTTCTTGATACAAAAAAAGCCGATACTGCAATCAAATTTATAAAACTTTTAAAAAATACACAAGGTGAATTCGCAAGAAAGCAATTTAATTTAATTCCATTTCAAGATAAAATTATAAGAGATTTAATTGGGACGCTAAACGAAGACTTAACTAGGCAGTATCGAGAAGCGTTTATTTTTTTGCCAAGAAAAAATGGGAAAACAGAATTAATAGCAGCTTTGCTGGTTTATTTTTTATTTTTAGATGATGAATATGGAGCTGAAATATATTCCTGTGCTAATGATAGAGAACAAGCAAGTAAAATTTTTAATGCTGCTGCGGCAATGATACGGATGAATAAGACTCTTTTTAAGAAATGTAAAATACTAGAATCGCAGAAAAAGATTGTAAGAGTAGAAACCAACTCTTTTTATAAGGCATTATCAGCTGAAACGAATACTAAAGATGGTTTCAATGCGCATGTTGTAGTTTACGATGAAATTCATGCTGCTAAAAACAGAAAACTGTATGACTTGATGAAAACAAGCCAAGGTGCAAGGAAACAACCATTACTAATAAGTATCACGACAGCGGGTGTTGAAACAAATACGATATGTTATGAGTTATATACCTATGCAAAAAAGATATTAGATGGAATTGTTAAGGATGAAACGTTCTATCCGGTAATATATGAAGCACCAGAAGATGCAGATATTTATGATGAAAAGGTATGGGAACAGGCAAATCCAGCGCTTCATATATTCAGAAGTATTGATGAAATGAGGCAACTTTCTAAAAGGGCAAAAGAACTTCCGACAGCAGAAGCGACGTTTCGCAGACTTTACTTAAATCAATGGGTGAATGGTGAAATAAGTTGGATGAATATGACAGCTTGGAAAGCATCAGATCAAAATTTTGATTTTGATAGTTTAATTGGATGTGAGTGTACAATAGGGATAGATTTATCATCTAAAATCGATTTAACGTCAGTAAATACGGAGTTTCGAGTTGATAACCGATATATAATGCTATCTCATAGTTTCATGCCTAAAAACAGGCTTTTAGAAAGGGAAAAAAGCGATCGAGTGCCATATTCATTATGGGCGAAGCAAGGATATATAACATTAACTGAAGGTGATGTTGTTGACTACGAATATATAAAGAGCTATATAAAGGAACTAGCTATCAAATATGTAGTAAAGCAAATTGGATATGATCCTTATAATGCAACACAATTTGCCAATGACATGACAGCCGATGGTTTTTTGATGGTAGAAGTAAGGCAAGGAATGGTAACATTGTCTGAACCGACAAAAGACATAGAAGCATTAGTCTTGCAAAAAAGAATTATTGCAGGAAATAACCCATTGCTTAGATGGGCGGTAAGCAATGCAATTACAAAAACAGATGCAAACGAGAATAAAATGCTTGATAAAAGCAAAGCAAGATTTCGTATTGATCCAGCATCGGCTATGATAATAAGCCATACACTTGCAAGGCTAAATACTAATGAACCAGATATAAATATTCACATAATGAGTGCAGGCTATAGATTTTAGAAAGGAAGTGATAAAAGATGTTTGAAAAGATAAAAAAATATTTTAAAAGAAGCGAAATAAGCGATTTAAACAATCCACAAAAATGGCTAATTCATTTATTAGGTGGAAACGAAACATACTCAGGTGAAAAGGTAACTACTAAAGAAGCAATGAATATAGCTGCAATATATGCTTGTGTAAGAATCCTATCTAATCACGTTGCGATGCTTCCGTTACAACTATTTAAAAATAAAGGTGGTAAGAGAGTTAGAGCCTCTGAACATGATATTGCTAAAATTATAGAATTTAGACCAAATCCTTATATGACACCTTTTCAATTTAAACAAACAATGGAATCTCATCGGCAACTTTATGGAAATGCCTTTGCAGAAATTGAATGGTCTAAAACCGGATATCCTAAAGCATTATGGATACTTAATCCTACTAAAACAAAGGTAGTAGCCGAGAAAGATACAAACGGTAATATTAAAAGATATTTAGTCCAGACAACTCTTCCAAATGGCGAAATAGCATATCTTAAATATGCAAGTGTTTTGCACATAAAAGGATTATCTACTGATGGTTTAAATGGAAAGAGTCCTATAGAAGTTGCAAGAGAAACAATTGGTATCCAAATTGCTGGTCAAAGATTTACGGGTCAATTTTATCAGAATGGAACAATGTCAAGTGGGGTATTAAAAGTACCACAACAACTAAAACCAGAAGCAAAAGAGATAATTAGGCAAGAATGGGAAAAATTTAATAAGGGATTGGAAAACTCTCATCGAGTAGCAATTCTTGATGCTGGACTTGACTATCAAGCGCTAGGAATAAATCAAAGTGATGCACAGTACATTGAAACTCAAAGATTTAGTATTGCAGAAATTGCAAGAATCTATAATGTACCCCCGCACATGCTAGCCGATTTAGAACGAGCCACATTTTCAAATATAGAACAACAGTCACTAGAATTTGTACGTGACACATTGTCACCATTGCTTATTAGTTGGGAGCAAGAACTCGCTTATCAGTTATTTACTGAAGATGAGTTTTTTTCTTCAAAATTTTATTTTAAGTTTAACTTGAATTCATTATTACGTGGTGATTCAACAGCAAGGGCTAATTATTATGAGAAAATGATGCATTTGGGTATATATTCTATAAATGAAGTGAGAGAATTAGAAGATCGAGATAAAATTGATAATGGTGATAAACACTATATGAGTTTAAATTACATTGATATTGATCTTATGAACGAATATCAAAAAGGGAAAATTAAAAATAAGTCATCACCAAATAAAGCGGCAGGCAATTCCGTAAATGAAAGTGAAGATGGGAAAGGAGGTGTGAAAACTGATGAATCAGAAGGAAATTAGGTACACAGTAAGTTCAGAACTCCGAGTTGCTGAAGATACTGAAAAACCAGATAAAAAAATAATAAGAGGCTATGTTCTAAAATTTAATGAACGTAGTCTTTTATTATACGATGAATGGTACGAGAAAGTATGCAAGGGTGCATTTGCAAGAAGTCTTGAAGGAAATATAATCAAGGCACTCTGGAATCATAATACTGATGTCGTTCTTGGTAGTACTAAATCGAGAACTTTATCACTCAAGGAAGATAATGAAGGCTTATTTTTTGAAATCGACTTGCCTAACACTAGTCAGGCTAGAGATTTATATGAAAGCATAAAGAGAGGTGATGTTGATGGTGTGTCGTTCGGTTTTTATGTTAGAGAGAATGGTGATAAATGGGAATATTTAAAAGATGAAGATGTTTATGAAAGAACATTGCTAGATATTGATCTAGTGGAAATATCGCCAACTGCTTTTCCGGCTTATCCAAGTTCGGAAGCAGGAACCCGTTCACTTGAACAAAGAAATTTAAAAACTAAGGAAGAACGACATGAAATAACAAAACAAAAACTAGAAGCAACTATAAGACTTCTAGAAATTTAAATTTTAAAAAAAAGAAAGAGAGAGATGAAAGATGAATAAAAAATTACAAGAATTAAGAAGAAAATTAACTGCAAAGTTAAAAGAAGCGAGAACTGCTATCGATTCAGGAAATATTGAAGAAGGACAAAAATTAACAAATGAAGCCGAGAGCATTAAGAAAGAAATTGTGTTAGAAGAACAAATGTCAGAACTTGAAGATGTTGTAGATGACACAAAAGTAACAGAACCAGAAGATGCTACACGTAGTGAAAAGAAAAAATTAGAATCTAGAAATGTGTTAACAAGATTTATTCAAGGTAAAAAATTAACCGTTGAAGAAAGAGATATCTTGGTAGAAACTACTGATCCGTTAGAGGACCAAAATAGTGTTGCAGTAATAGTTCCAGAAGATATTTATACTGAGATAAATGAATTAAAAAGACAATATAAACCATTAAAGCAATATGTTGATGTTCAAACAACAGGAACAACAAGTGGAACATTCGTTTATGAGAATGGCGACAGTATAGAACCATTAGTTGATTTGACTGAAGGAACTGAAATTGGTGAGCTAACTTCTCCTACATTAAAACAAAAAGGTTTTGCAATTAAAGATAAAGGTGGAATTCTACCAATCTCAAACACATTATTATCAGATGAAAAAGGTGGACTATGGAAATATATTATGAAATGGTTTACTAGAAAATCAGTAATAACTGACAATAAGAAGATTTTAGATGTCTTAAAAGCAAATGGTATTAAACTAGATTGCTCTACTCCGGAAGAAGTAAAGAGTGCCATGAATACTAAACTTGATCCAGAGTTAATGAAAGGAACAGTAATAATAACAAATCAAAATGGATTTAATATTATGGATAACTGGGCTGATGCAGTTGGCCGTCCACTATTACAACCAAATCCAACCGAACCAACAAAGAAAATGTTCAATGGTGTAAACATTGAAGTTTATTCAAATGGGAATATACCAGATGCTGCAGGAAAGAGTCCTTTGTATATAGGTAATCTTGAAGAAGCAGTAAAATTCATGGATCGTGAACAAATGATTATAGCTGTTTCAAAAGAGGCAGGGTTTACTAAGAACTTGACTTTAATTCGTGCTATTCAAAGAGACGATGTTGTAACTAAAGATGAAAAAGCATACTTAAATATCAACCTATCAGCACCTACTGAAAACAGAGTAGTTCATGTTAAACAAGTAGTTGAACCAACACCAGAAACTCCACCAACAGGTGAATAAAAATGATAAGGGGTGGTTATATTGATAACACTAGAAGAAACTAAAAGTTATTTGCGAATTGATTTTTCAGATGATGATGTTTTTATTGGCAAACTGATAAAAGCATCTGAACGATATATTAAAAATGCAGTAAGCGATTATGAATCAAACGAATTAGTGGATATTGTGCAACTGCTCCTTATTCAACATTGGTATTATAATCGCTCCCTTATGGGAAAAATACCCAATAACTTTGCCCACGGAATAGATGCAATTCTATTTCAAGAAAACTATAAAGTAAAGGAAGAACCATCGGATGAATCCGGGTAAGTTAGACAAAAAAATTGAAATATTAGAACGCATTATAACAACCACATCGAGTGGTGATGAACAAATAGAAACTAGAAATATTAGAAATTGTTTTGCTAATGTTGAGAATAAAATAATAAAAGCAATAATTGAAGACAATAAGTTTGTAAGTCGGATTGAAGTCAATTTTACAATATTGAATTGTAAAAGCTTTGAGATAACGACTGAAGAGAATATTATTAAGTGGAACAATAAAATCTTTAAAATCATTGATATTGCAAGTGAAGAGCCTTATCTAAAGATTATAACAAAAGAGGATAAGTAACATGGCAAGAATTACATTTGATGGAATTAATGATATGATGAAAGACTTAAAAGATATGTCGAAACTTCTTGATAGCGGTTCAGTTGATTCGGCACTTTATGATGCAATACAACCAGCATATAAAAAAGCGAAATCAACGGCTGCTAGAAACAAGAAAGGACATATCGGAAAATATGGCGATGGTCATATGGCTGATAATATACCACTAAAGTTAATACGAGATGGAAAAACACGAAGCATTGAGTATGGTTGGGAAAAATCAGACAATTCGGATTATTACTATGCCAAGTTTGTTGAGTGGGGAACGTCAAATAAGAATTATCCAAAACAACCATTCATATATAAATCAATGAAAAAAGAAAAAAAAGTTTGCTTAAATATTTTTAGTGAAAGAATAAGGGAAATGTTGAAATTATGACAATAAAAGAAAAGCTTAATAATGCTTTAAAACCAATTGGATTACCAATAGGGCATAGATACATAACTGAACCAAAAAATGCGTTTTATATTACCTATTTTATTTATGATATAGAGTACGAAAGGTATGATGATAAATTATACATATCATCATATACAGTACAAGTTGATTTATGGGCAAAGTCTGGGGAATATCAAGAATATGAAATTCAAATCAAATTGGCAATGGAAAATGCTGATTTTTATTTGGATGAAGAAGAAGAATTATACGAGTTTGATACAAAGTTATTTCACAAAGGAATGAGATTTATTTTAGAAAATTTAAAGGAGGTCGAATAGACTATGGAAAAAAATACACCAAGACAAATTGGCTTGAAAGATGTTCATATCGCACTTTTAACAAGCGATGGACCAGCAGGAACAGTATATGAAGAACCAATCAAGATAGGCCGTGCAATCACTGCTAAAATTACACCAAATGTAACAAGTGAGGCAGTATATAGCGATGATTCAATGGAAGATGAGTTAAAAGCACCACCAGTAATTGATGTAGAAATTGAGCAATCAGCTCTAACTTTACAGGAAAGGGCTTTAATATTAGGAAAAAGTTACAAGAATGGTGAGTTGGTAGAAAATGCAAATGATACACCACCTAAACTTGCACTTTTATTTAGAAGTGAAAAATCAAATAGTACAGCAGCTAAACCAGTACATCGCTATTGTGTTTACTATAAAGGAATATTCTCCGAAATAGAAGATGAATTTGAAACTAAAGGCGAGAAAATCAGTCCTAAATCTACAAAGATAAAAGGTAAATTTTACACTAGAGAATATGATGGAAACTGGCGAATGATGATTGACTCTGATGATGAATCAGCTGATCAATCAAAAATAAACAACTTCTTTAACTTAGTTCCAGAACCAAGTACAGTACCTGAAGCACCGGAGGGAGAATAAGAATGACAAATATAAAGAAAACGAAAGGCAAAGATTTGCAAATTAAACCAACAAAAATATCATTACAAGGTAAAGATTACGAATTAACATTTGACCTTAATGCGATGGCAGAACTAGAAGATAAATACGACACAATTCAAAATGCCATCGTAGAGTTAAAAAAGAAAAAGTTATCAGCAGTGAGAACTTTTGTTTATGCTTGTTTAAAATCAAATGATGAAACGCTATCAGAACATGAAGTTGGTAAATTAGTTGATATTAATTCTTTTGTCGCAGTTGAAAAAGCAATTACTAATCTTATGAGTGAGGCAATTGAAGAAAATGAACTAGAGGACCAGAAAGAAAAAAACTAACAAGCGAATCATCTAGTGGGCTTGACTGGGAATGGCTTTATTTTTTAGGCAAAGAAATCTTACACTTAAGTGAAGAAGATTTTTGGAAATCCACACCACGAATTTTAATTATAAAAGCAAGAATATATGGCAGATTTAAAAGTGGTAGAGATGATTCGCAAGAACAACTAGCATTTATTGATGAAATAATGTAAAGAAAGGTGGTGGCAAATGGCAGATTGGAAACTAAAAGTAGGCATATTATTTGATAGTAAGGAGTTTGAACAAGGAGTAACTCGTATCGAAAAGCAAATGAAAGTTCTTGATAGCGAAATGAAAGTATCGCAATCAACTTTTCAAAACTACGGAACTACAACCGATTCTTTAAAAAACAAAATATCAGGATTAACCGAAAAGATAGAATTACAAAAAAGCAAAGTTGAAGGTCTTCGCAATGCATATCAAGAGAGTGTTCAAGAAAAAGGTGCGGATGCGACTGCCACCCAAAATTTAGAAATTAAATTAAACAATGCAACTGCAGCCTTGAACAATATGGGGAATGAATTAAAGGATCTTAAAAAGGAACTAAGAGACCAACCTAATATGTGGGATAATATGTCCTCAGGTATTGATAGGGTTTGTGATAAGCTCGAATTAGCTGGTAAAAAGATAGAAAGTTTTGGCAAGACAATGACTGTTGGGGTAACTGCACCACTTATAGCCTTTGCAAAACTCTCGATAGATGCAATTAATGATCAGATTCAACAAGAAACAAAACTAATTACAGTTATGAAAGAAAGAATGACAGCTACTGAATTGCAAATACAGTCAGTTCTAGAATTAACACAAGTTGAAGAGCGAAAGGGAATTATATCGCAGTCAACTATGTTGGCAGGTGCTCAAGAACTTGCAACTTATTTAAATAAAACTGAAACATTAAATCAATTAATTCCTGTTCTTAATGATCTTGTGACCCAGCAATATGGATATGAAGCATCAGCTGAGCAAGTTCAAAACACCGCCACTATGCTTGGTAAAGTTATGGACGGTCAACTTGGTGCTCTTTCAAGATATGGTTATAGTTGGACAGAAGCAGAAGAGAAAATACTTAAGACTGGTAATGAAATGACAAGAGCAAAACTATTAACAGAAATTTTAAGAGGCTCAATAGGTGAAATGAATTATGCATTAGCAGCAACCCCTTATGGTAGAATTTTACAATTAAAAAACAATTTTGAAGCATTAACTGAAGAAATTGGTACGAAACTACTTCCAATACTAGATAAGTATGTGACGCCATTAAATAATCTTATTAATAAATGGTTTGAATTAGATGATGCTCAAAAGGATAATATCATGAAAATGGGATTATTTGCTGCAGCAGCAGGACCAGCCCTTGTTGGAATAGGAAAACTCACTCAAATTATTGCTCCGCTACCATCCAACATAGAAAAAATGGCTGGTGGATTTGCTAAGGGAACAAGCGAAGTCTTAAACTTTGGAAAAGGAATCACAGATAATGTCGGAAAAGGCTTTGATTTTATATTTGCAAAAGTTCCATTATTAAATAAAATCCCAAGTTTAATTGATAAAGCTGTATCACCAATTGGAAATATTATATCGAAAGTCACTGGTCCAATCGGTGATTTTTTTGATCAGCATTTATCAGGAGTCGCTGAAAGAGTAGGAAAAGTATTTTCAACACTTGGTGACGTGGCAATGAAGGGAGCAAATCAGCTAAAGAGCATGTTAGGTTTAGCTCTAAAAATTATTGGACCGATGGCAATCATTGGACTTGTACTTGCTGGACTAGGTTTAGCACAGCAACAATTTGGTGAACAAATAGATCAAATCCTAAATATTGCTATTACTAAAGGTCCAGAATTGATAAGTGGTTTTGTGACAAAAATCACTGAATCACTCCCAAATCTCATCAATTTAGGAACTGAACTTGTTATGAAATTATTAGATGTGATTATGGCAAATGTTCCAGTTTTAATTCAAGGTGCAGTAGCGATTGTCACAACATTGGCATTAGGCGTTGCAGAAAATGCTGACACTTTAATATCTGGAATTCTAGATTTAATTTTTGTGTTGCTCGACACAATAGTTGAACAACTTCCTTTTTTATTGGAATGTGGATTACAACTTCTTCTTGCTTTAACTCAAGGTATAGTCAATAATATCGATAAAATAATAGCGGGAATATTGAATGTTTTATTAAAATTAATAGATTTCATAGCACAGAACCTTCCAATGATAATTGATATGGGTATAAAAATTATAATAGCTTTGGCACAGGGTCTTGCAAAAGCAATACCACAATTAGTGGCAGCAATTCCCGTAATAGTGAAAGCAATTTTTAAAGCATTTGGAGATGTAGATTGGGGAGCAATAGGAAAGAGTATAATTGAAGGTTTGGTTGCTGGATTAAAAGCACTTAAAAATTTAGTTGTAGATACTCTTAAAAATATTGCGAAAGGTGCTGTTGATGCATTTAAAAGTTTCTTTGGAATTAACTCACCATCAACTTTATTTATGAATTTTGGTGAAAACATAGACAAAGGACTTGCTATAGGACTTGATAACGGTCTTGATAAAGTTGAAGATGCAATGGATAACCTAATTGATACAACAACCTTTGTACCAAGTAACCTAGACTATGGATTTAATGGCTTATCAGCAATGAATAGTGGGAACTTAACAAATGTTAATAATTCAAGCAAGGTAGTAAATCTTACACTCCACATAGAACACTTTGAAAACAATCGAAAAGAAGATGTTGAAGAAATAATGCGAGAAATGGATTTTGTTGCAAAAAAAGAATTACTAGGAAATGGGGGAGTATAACATGAAACCACATTTTATATGGAAAAATAAATCATCACTAGAATATAAACTAATAATAAATAAAATTCCACCGAGAATAAAACCACAACTACGAGGGGAAACAATAGAAATCCCAGGTAGAAATGGCTCGTTATTTGAAAGTGAAGAAGTCTACAATTCTAAATCAATAGAGATAGAATGTACCTTAATTTCTACCAACGAAGAAGAAACTGAAAGGATCATGATGGAGCTTCCAATTTGGTTAGATGGTTTTAGTAAATTGATTTTATCTGATTATCCAGAATACTATTACGAAGCAAAAATAATTAATGTTATACCTATTGAACGATTATTTAAAAAATATAGAAAGTTTCCTTTAACTTTTGAGATACAACCTTTTTCAAAAACACTACAAGAATATGAAATAAATAAAACAACAACTCAAGAAGAAATTTTTAATATCAATTCGTATTATCCTGTAAGCCCTATATTAGAAGTTGTTGGATCGGGTAATATTACAATCTATATCAATAATCAACCACTTCATTTTAAAGATATTATAAATAAAATTGTAATTGACTGTGAGTTTATGAATGCTATTGATGAAAGCGGAATAAATGTTAATAACAAAGTTAATGGGCTGCCTTTCGTTATAAATGGACCTGAATGCAACACTAGAATTATTCTTGAAAATGACTCAACATTTGAAAGTTTAAAAATAAAATATCGAGGTTTATGGATATGAGAATATATGGTAGAAACGAAATTGATTTCGATAATAATGGTTATGGCAACCTTAAAGATATATTGTCTTGTACTTGTGAAGAATATCTTAATGGTAAGTATGATTTAGAATTTGAATATAAAATTAATGGATATTTATCTGAATTCATTTTAGAAGAAAACATTATAAAAGTAGATGTAGGTAGTAAAAGTGGTGAAGAACAACTCTTTAGAATTAAGATTATATCAAAAGGCTTAAAAAAGATGAGAGTTTATTGTCAACATATATTTTATGACTTATCCGATAATTTTCTTGTAGATATAGCACCAACCAATCAAAATGGAAGCGGATGCCTTAATTGGATATTAGAGAGAACGCAATATGAAAATAGGTTCACGGCATCTTCAGACATTGCCGATATATATTCAGCTAGATATGTAAGAAAAAACTTTATAGAAGCGCTTCTAACAAGTGAAAATGCCTTTGTTACTATATGGGGTGGTTTTTTAACTAGAAATAATTATCATTTTGAAATTAATTCTAATATAGGAACAAATAGTGGAGTGAAACTCATCTATGGAAAAAATATAAAAGAAATAAAATGGGATATTGATATTACAGGGATAGCAACGAGAATCATGCCAATAGGTTATGATGGATTGCTTGTTCCTGAATTATTTATTGATAGTCCAATTATAAATAATTATACAGGACCAAAGATACGAAAAATTGAATATCCAGATATAGCGATAGATGAAGAAAATGGTATAACATCAGAAATTGCTCATGAACGATTAAGGGAAGCAATCTATAAAGAGTTTGAAAATGGAATTGACAAACCATTAATAACAATTGATATTGACTTTGTTGAACTATCTAAAACAGTTGAATATAAAGAAAAATATTCAGTAATGGAAAAAGTCTATATTGGTGACTTTGTAGACTCAGAAGTCAAACATCTGGGATTAACAGAAACAATGAAAGTAATAGGAACAACTTATGATGTCTTAAAAAAGAAATACATAAGATTTATACTTTCAAATAAACCTAAACCAAAGGGATCCTTTATAACAAATACAAATACGGCTATAAGGGAAGCGATTGCCAAAGCAAATACACAATTAGATGAAGCGAGAAAAAATGCGACAAATATGTTAATCAATGCTATGGGTGGTTATGTTGTTAAAACAAGAGAAGAATTGTATATAATGGATAACGATAATCCTAATGAAGCAATTAAAGTATGGCGCTGGAATTTGGGTGGATTAGCTCATTCAAACAATGGAATATCAGGGCCATTTAATTTAGCGATGACTTCTGATGGACAAATAGTAGCTGATAAAATAACAGTAGGATCAATGAGTATTGATAGAATAACAGGTCTTGCAGATACTCTAAATAATTTATCTATTAATTTGGAAGGGTTTATCTTCGATATTAATTCGAAAGGCGGAAATAATTTATTATTAAATAGTGTTGGATTTGCCGAGTTTCAAAATTGGTTAAAACAAGGAAATGTATCACATATATCTAATACCGAATTAATAAGTAATGGATCAAAATCTGGTGGAGCATTTTTATTTAATGGCGGAACAATTCGACAGCTAATATCGGTAAAAGCTGATGATGAAACAATATCACAATCAGAGAAAACCTATTATACGTTTTCAACAATAATAAAAAAAGGTCTAATAGGAACATGCTATTTTAGAATCTATAATGATGTAGAAGAATATATAATTCAAATACCAGAAAACGAAGAGATATTTTATAAACCTTATGAACTGAAAGGACTCCTACCACAGCAGTCTTTTTATTATGTAGAAATATACGGTAGCGAAGGCTCCGATGCCACATTTACGGACAATTTAGGAAATGTAGGTACAAGTAAAATACCATACACACAAGCTCTAAATGAAATCTTAAATGCTCAAGTAAATCTTAATAATAATGGAGTGTTAGTAAAATCGAGTATTTATAAAGGAAGTTATACTATAATGAGTCCGTTAGAATTTGCTGGTTATGCGGATGTTAATGGAATAGTTGCAAGAGTCTTTTCTTTAAATGGTGACACAACTGAACTCGACAAATTATTAGCCAAGAATCAGATATCAATGCCGCCAATTAAGATACAGCCCAGAATAACATCAACAAAACGTGGTTGGGCTTGGATTAAAACAACGTAGGAGGCTGATAAAACATGGCAAGTACAAATGGATCATTTAATACATCCGGATATAATGGTGGTGGATATCCAGATCATTACGAATTTTCTTGGAATCTTCAAAGCCAAAGTATTGCTGATAATATATCAATAATAAGTTGGAAATTAGTAGCTGGTGGTGGAAGTACTAGTGGAAGATGGACTTCTGTAAAAGAAAAATATGTAACAGTTAACGGGAATACACAAAGTAATTCCACTGTTCAACAAACGTATAATGGAACAATGCCTTTTTCTGGGACAGCAACAATTTATCATGACAACGAAGGTAAAGGAAGCTTCTCAGCAAGTGCTGGTGGGGCTTTTTATTATTACGGTTCTTATAATTCAAATGGATCTGGTTCTTGGGAATTACCACAAATAGCAAGAGCGAGCAAACTTAATGATATAAGTAACTTTAATTTAGGAAGTAACATTAATATTTCTCTTACAAAGTATTCAGCAAATTTTGTAGATGAACTTTATATCACATTGAGTGGGGTGAATGTTTGTTATAGAGCAAATATTTCACCAAATTATACTTTGGTATTAACGCAAAGTGAACTTAACGAGATATATTCAAGAATACCTAATGCTAATACTGCATTATTAACATTCACCATTTTTACTTACAGTGGTGTTAATCAAATTGGATCATCTGTTAAAACAGCAACGGCAGCGGTAGTAAATAGTAATCCAATATTTAATAATTTTGATTATTTAGATAGCAATGGTAATGTTGTAATTATTACAGAAAACAATCAAGTAATCGTAAAAAATAAATCTACATTGCGAATTGTTATAAGTGAACAAAACAAAATGGTAACTAAGAATTACTCGATACCGAAAAACTACATTGCTACTTGCGATGATAAAAATATTACAATTAATTATTCTGATATATTGATAACTGCTGATTTAGGGATAATTACAAATGCTGGAATCAAAAGATTATCAATAAAAGCAACAGACAGCAGAGGGAATAGTACAACTGTTTATAAAGATATAAATATTGTTGAATATGAAACCCCAACAAGTAATACTGAAATAACTAGATTGAACAACTTTGAGAATCAAACTACCATAACAATGAATGGTAGTTTTAATTTGCTTACTCTAAACGGCATTAATAAGAATACTATCCAAAGTGTTAGATACAGATATTCAGAGCAGGGAACACAGTATCCAACGACATGGAATGATATGGTCTTTCAAATAACTAATAATTCTTTCAAAGTAACTAATGTGATATTAAGTTTAGATAACACCAAAGCATTTTCTTTTCAGTTTGAAATTGTAGATAAACTCGAAGCTGTATATATTACGAGAATTGTTGATATAGGAAAAGAATTAATGTTTTTAAATGCTGATACAGGTGATCTTGAAGTTATGGGTGATGTATATGCTAAAGGCAAAAAAATAGGTGGGCTTGAAACAGCACAAAACAGTAGTGAAAATGCAAATAATATAAATGAAACATCAATATATATGATGACTGGCGGAACAAGTGCTAATATGCCAACAAGTAATTGGATGTATCTTTTCACTTTAAAAGATATACGAGAGAACAGAAACACCACACAATTAGCGTTTGATGATGTGAGCAACCGAATGTATATAAGAAATAGAAATGGTAGTGGTACTTGGTCAAGTTGGAAGCAATTGGCAATGATAAGTTATGGCACTAGTAATCCGGGAACTCTTATGGATGGCGAAATTTATATCAAATACTAGGAGGATAATGTGGGAAGATATGATGATAGATTAGTTGTCGGTGCTAGTGGAAATAAAAACTGTCAAAATTTATTTGCCGGAACTAGTAGTGGTAATAAAGATTTAGGTTCAAATGAAAGTTACAACACTCAAGAATTTTATTTAGGTACGACTAGTGGAAATAAGAGAATTACTAGGAATAGGCAGGATGTAACTAATTACGGTGACAAACAACTTTATATTGATACTAGTGGTGGATATGCTATTTTATATCCTGCTGATAGATTTTGTATGAATGCAAACACTAGTAATTTCGCTTTAGATGTATCATCTTGTATGAAAGACTATGATAACGATAAATTAATCATGACTTGCGTAGCGGGTTCTAGTTTTTGGTCTTTATATTGGCTTGGTGATGGCAGATTAAGGTGGCAAACTAGATATAATGGTGGGACAACCTTCACTAGTTATTCATCCGTTAGATACTATGCAAACACATGGGTAAGAGCTGAAATTTACATTAATAAAGGTGCCTCAAGTGGAAGCATGTGGTTCAATGGAAATTGGACTTCATGTAATAACTCTGGAAGATTTGAATATTCAAGTTCGAGCAATACAATAGGATCATGGGGAATGTTATTTAGAGGATATATAAGATGTCGCGGTGTTAAATATAGTGGTATTGTTTCAGACTATACTCATTATATAAATAATATGCAAGTCCAGAGAAACCCTTCTGGATGGAATGCTGATGGTAGTTCAATGGGTACAAGTGGCGCTAATTGCACGCAAGATACCTGGATTACAACTAATTGGGTTTAAAGAAAGGATAAAATTATGGAACAAAGAGAAATAGATGATTTAAAAGAAGCAAATCATTTTATGATTAACGAAAGACAATTTTTTCTCATACCTTTAATTGCAAAATTGCTTGAAGATAAAGAGATAGAAATAGATTTTCAGGAATTAAGAAATTACGGTAAAACTATTGAAATAGAGGTTGAAGAAATAGATGAGAACAAAGCAAAAATCAGAAAATTAGAAAGGGATATTGAAGATGAAAACAATAATTAATTTTATTACTGGAACACTATTAACTACAATAGTGTATTTTTTAGGTGGCTGGGATATTGCTTTGCAGGCTCTACTAATTATGATTTCTTTAGATTATGTGACTGGAGTTTTAAAAGCGATTCATAATAAGAAGCTTAATAGTCATATTGGATTAAAAGGAATTATAAAAAAAGTAGGCTATTTAATAATCGTGGCCGTATGTGTTTTATTGGATAGAACAGTTGGTGATACAGGAACTATAAGAACATTAGTTATTTATTTTTTTGTAGCGAATGAAGGAATAAGTGTAATTGAAAATTGGAGTAAGATGGGATTGCCGATTCCTAAAATAGTTAGTCAAACTTTAGAACAACTAAAAAACAAAGGTGGTGATAATAATGAATAATGAAGAAATCAAAAAGAATGATGAAAAATTAGAAAATGAAGTAGAAATTCTAGATTTAGGAGTTGATGAGTCTGAATTTGATGTCATAGAAAAAACTGATGAAATAGTGGAAGAAAGTGAGAGTGAAGAACAT
The DNA here is from genome assembly GCA_002299475.1 of Caryophanales bacterium UBA660. GTDB lineage: Bacteria > Bacillota_I > Bacilli_A > RF39 > UBA660 > UBA660. The sequence goes on from DBNY01000034.1 coordinate 21,165, forward strand.
GTCAACAATAACTAATGTAATAAAGAGTCCTATTAAAGGGAGAACTGGTACGCTTAATCGTTCAAGTGGATATGAATATCGTGACTTTTGGTATACTGATGCATCTGGTCAAAGAATTCATGTGGTTGGCTGGCATAGAGCGATTGATATTACAACTCTAGGAACAGTTGTAGCAATTGAACGTGGTAAGGTAATATCTGTGCAAAAAGGAATTCCTGGTCAAACAACAAGCCCAAGTGGCGGGAACTCAGTCCTATTAGAACATGGGAATGGATCAAGAAGTTTATATTGTCATCTTGATAATGGAAGTAATAATCATATTAATATAGGACAAATAGTTCAACAAGGCGAAGAACTTGGTACTGATACAATAAAAACAACAGGAAACAGTACAGGTCTTCATTTACATTTTGGAATTTATGTTGATGGTGAATACATTGATCCAACCCCTTACTTACAAGGAATAAAATCATTACAGCCATATATTATTAATACACCAAAACCAACTGAAATAATTCATGTGGTAGTGTCTGGTGATACATTGTGGGCAATCGCAAAAAGATATTTGGGTGATGGCAACAGATACCCCGAGATAGTAAAATATAATAACATTGCTAATCCCAATGTTATTTTTAATGGTCAGAAAATAAAAATTCCTAATAGCGATTTATCAGAACCAACAATAGATAGATATGTCGTTAAAAAGGGAGATACATTAAGTAGTATTGCAAAAAGATATGGAACAACTTGGCAACAATTGTACGAAAAAAACAAAAATATTATTGGATCAAATCCTAATATAATAAAACCTGGTCAAGAGCTAATAATATAAAAAGAACCTGGAGTTTTATACTCTAGGTTCTTTTTCATACATAGCAACGTACCTTGCATAACTATACCCTGCCGAATATATTAAGTAGCCAGAACTCCCGTTGGTAACAAGCAAGCAGAAAACTTTGTCATCTTTATCCATATGCATTAATGATAAATTATCTATAATAAGCAATTGTTCAGCAGAAAAATCACTTACAAATTTTTTGTATTGTTCATTGTTTAAAACAATTTTCTTAGCAATTGAGTATTCTAGCCATTGACCAAAATTAGTGTATTTATTGCGTAGTTTTTTGTATTCATTATTTGAAGAACATTTTCGATAAAAAAGTGCTTTCACATTTACCTCCTATCATAGTTACATTAATCACTCTTTTAAACATATTATTCAAGTCTTTTCAAACATTTCTTTGCTTTTTAATTCAATTGACACTAAAAAGTAAAAAAGGGTAAAAAAGTGCAAGAAAAATACCAAAAAAAGTGTTATAATTATATATGGAGGATTGTACATATGGAAAAAGAAGCATTAGCTAGAATAAAAATTAATAAACTATTAGAAGAAGCTGGTTGGCGTTTCTTTGATAATGAAAATGGTACAGCCAACATAGAACTAGAACCTGACGTAAAAATTAAAAAACAAGATATTGATAATCTTGGGATAGATTTCGAGAAAACAAAGGATGGTTTTGTAGATTATTTACTATTGGATGAAAACCGTCGACCATTTCTTGTCGTTGAAGCAAAAAAAGAATCGATACACCCTCTAAATGCTAAAGAACAAGCAAGAACATATGCTAACACATTGAGAGCAAAATATATTATTTTAACCAATGGAAATATGCATTATTTTTGGAATATGGAAAAAGGAAATCCAGAAATGATTACATCTTTTCCGTCATATGAATCTTTAAAAAACAGCAAAGCTCTTACGACTAATGTTCAAGACATTAAAGATTTAAAAATCGATAAATATTTTGTTGCTACGTCACAAGAACCAAATTTAGAACAATCTAATGTTTGGAAATCAGAGGATGATAATGTTATTTTTGATTATTGTATGAAAAATAACATAAGAGTGTTAAGACCATATCAATTAGATGCGATTAAAGTTGTTCAAAATGCAGTTTTGGACAATAAAACTAGATTTTTATTAGAAATGGCAACAGGAACAGGGAAAACATTGACGTCTTCAGGAATAATAAAAATGTTTATTCGCTCGGAACTTGCTAAAAGAGTGTTGTTTTTAGTTGATAGATTAGAATTAGAAAATCAAGCTTGGAAAGATTTAACTAAATATTTATCTCGAGATGGTATTGATGTGAAAATATATAAAGAAAACAAAGGCGACTGGAAAAGTGCTCATGTAGTCATAAGTACAGTACAGTCGTTTATTAGAGATGATAAATATAAGAATATATTTACGCCAACAGATTTTGACTTAATAATTTCAGATGAAGCACACAGAAGTATTGGCGGTTCGAGTCGAGCTGTGTTTGAATACTTCATTGGATATAAACTTGGATTAACTGCAACCCCAAAAACATATCTAAACGGCATCGTATTTGATGAAACTGATCCAAGGGAATTAGAAAGAAGACAATTTTTAGATACATATTCAATCTTCGGTTGCACTCCTGGAAATCCGACATTCAGTTATACTTTAAATGATGGAGTAAGAGATAAAATATTAATCAATCCAACTATTGTAGATGCGAGAACAGAAATAACCACACAATTATTATCTGATAAAGGTCTTATTATAAATACACTGGATGATGACGTTGAAGTAATAGTGCGAGGGGAAGATGGGAACAAAACCAAGGTATTTAGTGAAAAGGGATATGAAAAAACATTTTTTTCTGATTCAACTAACGAAATTTTATGTGCTACTTTTATTAATAATGCCTTGCGTGATCCTATAACTAACGAAATTGGTAAGTCAATAATATTTTGTGTTAATGTTCAACATGCTATGAAAATTACTCAAATGCTAAATAGAATGGCAATGGCAAAATTTCCTGGAAAGTATAACTCAGATTTTGCTGTCCAAATAACTTCTAATGTTATGGATGCTCAGCAGATGACTATTAACTTCTCGAATAATAATTTATTAGGTAATACTACTTGGCTAGAAGATTATGTTTCAAGTAAAACAAGAATTGCTGTAACTGTTGGAATGATGACTACTGGATATGACTGCCCAGACATTTTGAATTTGGGATTATTTAGACCAATATATTCTGCTACCGAATTTATACAAATTAAAGGAAGAGGAACAAGATTACATAAATTCAAATTTGAAGAAACAATAGCTGATAAAGTGACATATAAATTATTTGATTTTTTTGCAGTATGCGAATATTTTGAAAAAGACTTTAAATATGATGAAGCAATAAAGTTGCCAACTGAACCCAAAGAAATAAAACAGGGGAAATTAAATGACAATGAAACTATTATTGATAAAGTAATAAATACAGGCAGCGATAGTTTAATAAAACTAGATGAAGAAGAAGTGCCAGACACAGGCATGAAAATTGATAAATTCTTTTATAAAAAATTTGAAGATAAAATTAAGTCTGATGAAAATGTAAAAGATATTATCGAGCGAAAAGATATAGAAGCTTTGGAGTGGTATCTAAAAGAAAGTGTGTTTGACAAACCATCAGAGTACTTTAATGTAAGAAAACTTGAACAAGCATTAAATCTTGATAGACATCTTACAGTGAGAGAGTTAGCATTAAATATCTTAGGAATAATTGATAAATATAAAACAAAAAAGGAAAAAATATATGATGAATTTGAAAATTTCAAATTATTAAATAAGTCAGAAATAGAACCTATTGCCGATAAAATACCTGATGTATCAGCATTCTTTGAGGCTTATTTATTAGATGAAGGTATTAGAAATAGCGTTAAAACAGAACAATATGGTGAAATGTTGAACAAGCCTATAAAACAAAGTGTAAGGAATATAAAAGATATAACAATTAGAGGTAGAAAAATTTTTGAATATATTAGGGATTATATAATAGAAAATGATATAAACTGTGATAATTTCAAATAAGAAAAAAGGGAGTGAAGTATGTTAGATATAAAAACGAGAAAAACAATTGATGAAGCAAGAGATATTTTAGTCGGCAAAATTCCTGCCCCGAATACACAAGTTGAGCAGATTACTTTGGCGTTACTTTATAAATTTATGGATGATATGGATCAAGAAGCAATCGGAATGGGAGGTAAACCTAAATTTTTTGTTGCTGATTATGAAAAATATAGTTGGAGAAATGTTATTAGCAACAGAATAGGTTCACAAGAAAGATATAATCTATACACTGAGGCCCTTGAAAAATTTTACACCAATAAATCTTTGCCACAAACATTTAGAGATATATTTAAAAATGCTACAGTACCTTATAAAGATCCTGATGTATTAACTATGTTTTTAAGGAAAATAGATTCTGGACTAAGTTATGATGATTCAGAACAACTTGGCGATGCATACGAATATTTACTAATGATTCTTGGAAGTCAAGGTGATTTAGGACAATTTAGAACGCCAAGACATATAATTGATTTTATTGTCGAAGTTTTGGATCCAAAAGAAGGTGAACACATCCTTGACCCAGCTTGCGGTACAGGTGGATTTTTAATTTCCGCTTACAAATATATACTTCAACAAAATACAAGTGCGGATAGTAAAATATTAGGTGATAAATTAAATTATGATCAAAGAATAAGAATACTTAAGGATATTACTGGATATGATATAGAACCATCAATGGTAAGAATAGCCGAAATGAATCTGTTTTTACATGGTGCTAATGATCCAGATATAAGGGAATATGATACATTAACATATGAGGATTATTGGGAAGAAAAGTTTGATGTTATATTGGCTAATCCTCCATTTATGACTCCTAAAGGAGGAATAACACCTCACAAGAGATTTACTGTTAAAGCTAACCGCTCGGAGGTTCTGTTTGTTGATTATATCGACGAACACTTAAAATCAAATGGCAGAGCTGGAGTGATTGTCCCAGAAGGAGTTTTATTTAATTCGGCGGGAGCTTACAAAGACTTAAGAGAAAAAATTATTAAGAAAAATCTCGTGGCAATTGTCTCTTTACCAAGTGGTGTTTTTCAGCCATATTCAGGAGTAAAAACAAGTGTGCTGTTTTTAGATAGAAAACTGGCTAAGGGAAATAAGGAAGTTTTATTCATAGATTTAAAAAATGATGGATTTAGTTTAGGAACTCAGAGAAATTCCATAGATGGAAACGAACTTCCCGAAATAGTATCAATAATTAAAAAATATAAAAACAATGAGTTGACTTTGGCAGACAAAGAAGAAACAAACGTTAGTATTTCCATAGTTGATAAAAAAGAAGTATTTAAAAATGACAGTGTATTGAATGTCGGAAGATATTTAAAAGTTAAGTATGAAGAAAAAGAATATGAGCCAATAGAAGTAATAATTGAAAGAATTAATCAACGCCAAAAGCAATATGAAGAAATGCTTAAAAAGTTGGTGAATTAATATGGGTTACCTATTAGATTACTGCAAAGTAAGTGGAAAAAGAATAAATTATTTTGAAGGAATTAAAAAATATGTCGCAACCGGAGATATTATTAATAATAAAATTATTTCATTTAAAGATGTTACATTTGATAATAAGCCTTCAAGAGCAAATCTTAAAGTTGAAAATGGTGAAATCTTATTTGCTAAAATGATGGATACAAAGAAAGTTTTGTTAATTGATAGTACAAACAGCGATTATATATATTCAACAGGATTTTATACCATAAGGGTTAATAAGGGTGTTAATCCAGAATATTTATATTGGTTCATTAATTCAGAAATGTTTAATAGACAGAAAGACTCATTTAGCTCAGGAGCCACAATGAAGGCAATAAATGATAAAGGTTTAAAACAAATCGAACTTTCAAATTTGCCCTTAGAAGAAGAGCAAATAAAAAGATCAAAAGATTTAGATAACATAAATGAATTAATAGAAAACAGAAAACAGCAAATTTTAGATATGAAAGAATTGATAAGTAGTAAGTTCAATGAAATGTTTAGCACAGCAATAATAGCTGGAAAAAACTTTTTACCACTGAAAGATTTGGTTGTTAGTGATAGAGGTGGCTTGAAACGTGGTCCGTTTGGTGGTTCATTAAAAAAAGATGATTTTGTCGAAGATGGCTTTTTGGTTTATGAGCAAAGACATGCAATTCATAATGATTTTGAATATAAAAAATATTTTATTGATCAAAAGAAGTTTGATGAAATGAAAATGTTCGCTGTTAAACCAGGAGATTTAATAGTTAGCTGTTCTGGCGTTACATTAGGTAAAATAGCTGAAATTCCAGAATACGCTCAAGAAGGCATAATTAATCAAGCATTGCTTAAAATAACCTTAAATCATAAAATCATTAGTAATAACTTTTTCACTTACATTTTTAGGACAAAACAAGTTCGTGAAAGTTTGTTTGGATTAAGTAGAGGAACAGGGATACCTAATTTCCCGGCAATGACAGAATTAAAAAAGTTTAGATTTTTCTGCCCGGATATAAAACTCCAAGAAGAATTTGATGAATATTTCAAAATTGTTGAAGAAAATCAAAAGATAATATTTGAAGATATGCAAGATTTAGAGTCGTTATTATATACAAAAATGCATGAATATTTTGATTAGGTGATTTATGGATATAAATGATATTTTAGAAAAGATAAATCAATATTTTCCAACATTGCCAGAGCAATACTTAAAAGATTATTTAGAAAAAGTACAGAACACAGTTATTAACTGCTATGAAAAAGAAGAATATCAAATGGCTCATTTTAATATTTATTTATTATTTATGACATATATTTATTTGGTTGTTTATCAAACGAGAACTTTAGCCCCTAAAGACCATCTGTTAGTTATAGAGTATATAAGGACTTATAATAATCGCGAAAAAGATTTAAGTAATATTGAAAAAATATTTGAATATAGCGAAGTTCCAGATAGTGAAATACTAAAAATGCTATCCCTAATTGGAATAGATAAAGCTACTATAGGGCAATATAAGGGCGCTAGTAAAAATAGGGATCCTATGGCTCATGCAACGGGATATTACGTAATAAAAGATAGAGATGATTTCGAGTCAAAAACATCTACATTACTAGATTATTTTGAAAAAATTAACAATAAGTTATTAGCTGCATTTAAGAGTTATTACTTATATTTTATAAATCAGGAAATTGATTTAAAAAAATTTGTACAAACGGGTCTATTTGAAAAGTTGTATATAACTAATTCCGAGTACAAACTTTTAAAAAATATAAAGATTAAAAAATTAGGTGAAGACGTAAAAAAAATACATTCTCAAGTATTAGAAAATATTGTTGAAACTATTGATGAAGCAGTGTAAACTAGGTACTTGAATATGTGTAAAACATTTTGGTATTTCAGGAGGTAATTTAATGGGGAAACTAAATATAGTTAGTGGTAACATATTGTATTATCTAAAAAATATGGACGCGTTGGTTAATTCGGCAAATGAATACATGCTATCTGGTAGTGGAGTTTGTGGTGCAATATACAAAGCGGCCGGCAAAGAAGAACTAGAGAAATATTGTAAGGATAATTTTAGTTCTAATATGAAAACTAATGAAATAAGAATAACCCCAGGATTTGATTTAGAAATTGATATTATACATATATATTGTCCTAAAGCATATCAAACTAAAGAACCAATTACAGAACTTGTAAATTCATATTCTGAACTTTTATTTTCTGCGGCGAATAATGGATATAAAAATATAATAAGCGTGAGTCTTGGAACGGGCGTTCACGGATATAAGCACGAAGATGTAGTAGGACCAGTTCTAGGTCTTGTAAAACATTATTTAGAATTACCAAATACTGAAAAAGTTAATTTTACATTAGTTCTTCCAAGTGATGAATTAAGAGATTTATATTTGCATCACAAACCATTAACTTATGAAGAATTTAGAAAATTACCTAATGAAGAAAAAGGTATAAAATATGTAGAGTTATCACCTGAAGATAAATTAAAAGTTAGATTAACTATGTAAAAAAAGTAAAAAGCCGGATTGACATAAACCGACTTTTAATAGTATAATATTTATAGCAACTTGCAAGTAATGGAGTTGCTTTTTTTATTGATATTTTTTCAATTCTAAGGGCATATCTTTTTTTATTGTTAAGTTATACTTAATTTGTAATAGTTGAATAGTTGAATCTTTAACTTGATTTAAGGAATCTTGAAATCCATTAAATACATCACACATTGTATGGTAGTGTTGTTCCAATGATGCATTACATAAACATTCACGAAAATATGAATTTGCTAACTGAAAAGCAAATGCCTCTGGAATAATATAACTGATCATAAACTTTGAAAAATTGTTTTCAAACGGAATCAAATATTTTTCAAAATCTTCTTCTGTGATATCTTCATTACCTTTCATCATATAAAACTAAAACCTCTCTTTCTTGAAACATTATATATATCACTTGAATCGAAAAATAAATCAAGATGTTTTTTAAAAAAAGAAATTAAATATGATAAAATATTTATTAAGGGTTGTATACTAAGATAGAGGTGAAACAATGAATCAAAACTACGAAAAGAAAGAATACCTAATAAGAACTCTTTCTAGAACTAAGCGTAAGGATTATGAAAATTATGTTGTTAATAGATTATATTCACAATTAGATGATTTGGAAATTAAACCAATGACACAAAAATATGTTAAAAGAAATCTAAATGGTACTTCAGGTTATGCTTTAATAGATTTATATTTTCCACAATTTAATATAGGAATTGAAGTTGATGAAGCGCATCATATATCTCAAGAAGAACTAGATAAGGTAAGAACGGAAGATATTATTAGTTCAATGGATGGTTATGATGAAAGACGCATAATAGTATCAAATAAAACAATAACTGAAATCAATGATGCAATAAGCAGAGAAATTGAATACATAAGAAATAAAAAGATAAAACAAGTTGCAAGTAACACTTTTAAAAAATGGGAAGAAGTACCAGCAGATATTTATTTTTCAGAAAAAGAATATATTACAATACATGATGATATAGAATTTACAACAATAAATGAAGCTAGTAATGTTATTTTAGGGACAAGTTATAACGGGCAGCAACAATCATATTTTCCAATACCTACAATTACAGATAAGAGGGTAATGGCTTGGTTTCCTAAACTTGTTATAGAAAAGGGTGGACAACTAGTCGCTGTTGCAAATGGATGGAATAATATTTTGAACGATGAAAAAGATACAATTGTAGAATATAATGAGTTTGGGAAAAACGCTGATCTTGAAATGGATATGCTAGAACGCGTAACATTCATGAAAATAAAAAATCAAATAACAGGTCATGCAAATTACAAATTTTTAGGAGTATTTATTCCTGAAAATAAAATTGATGGTAAGGCAGTTTATAAAAGAATTTCTACAGAGTTCAAAATTATCAAATAAAGTAGACACATTTTAATATGTAATTTTATGTATCCTAGGGTGGGGCTTCTACTTGATAGTAAAAGTGTATTATAAGTGTATCGAACAAAAAAAGCATACTTAATTTGTTTATAAAAATATAATATTTTTATTTTAAAATTTCAATAAAACCCAATAATATAAAGGGGAAACTACAATATAAAATTTGTATCGAAAACGTATTATAAATGTATGTCCTAAAATCACTAGACTTTTAATAAGATAAGCGGTATTGTGTTATCAACTAGTGAGATTGTGGGCTGAGAAAATAGTAGACCTTCGCCCCATTTATAGGTAGATACGAGAACTACATGTTCTTGTTAAAATATAATCCCTAAGGTTTAATACAAATCTTAGGGATTTTTATATGTTAGAAGGTGTCTATGAAATTAAAAGAAAAAGTAATAGAGTTTCCAAGTTATATGAGGGAGAAACTTGAGTATGTTAAAAATACCAATCTAGATATTCTATATCAGAGTGGTAAATTAATAACCATACCATTAACCAATATAGAATTAATAGTGCCTCATATAATTATATTTAAAGGTAAAGTAGAAGAACTGAAACTATTATATTATGGTGATTATGAAGAAAATAGAAATAGGTTCTATACGATGGATTTAAGTGAAGAAATACCATTTAACAAATTAAAAGAAATGATAAAAAAATTGTAATAAAAACGAATGAAAAATGGATTTTAAAACGTATTAAAAACGTATCATTCATGTGTCTTCCCTAAGTATTATCAAAATGATAAAATTTATATAATGAAATAATTATAAATTATTAGAGAGGAGAAGCCGCTATGTCTGAATTAACAGTAGTACAAAATAAAAAAATTAAAGCAGCGATATATATTCGTGTTAGTACTGAAGATCAGGCTAGAGAAGGTTTCTCACTCGGAGAACAGGAAAATGCTAATAGAGAATATTGTGTTAAAAAAGGTTATGAAATATATAAGGTATATGAAGATGCCGGAATAAGTGCTAAAGATACCAATAGACCATCTTTTCAGTCGATGATGAACGATATGAAAGACGGTCTTTTTAATATCATAATAGCTTATAAACTAGATAGACTTACAAGGTCAGTTTATGATCAAGATGAAATTATTAGAGATGTATTAAAATATAGATGCAAAATCGAATGCTGCGTTGAAGATGTTAATACAAGTAATTCAATGGGAATGTTTACCCTAAGACTATATGCAAGTTTAAGTCAACTAGAGATAGAAAGGACCAGCGAGAGAACGATATTTGGGCTTGTAGGAGCAGTAAAAGCTGGACACTTAAATCACACTCCATTTGGTTATAAGAAAGATGGTAAAAAGGTCGTTATTGATGAAGTTGATAGTTATTATGTTAAGAAAATGTTTGAATTATATTTACAAGGTTATTCTCAAAGAAAAGTAGCTGACTGGATAAATGAAAATTATACAGGTAAGAAGAAATTTCATGACCGAACCGTAGAAACAATTCTTCATAATATAATTTATACTGGTAGAAAATATGTAACTGATCCAGAAAACAAATTTAATAAAATATTGTTAGAAGATGTTGTAGAACCAATAATATCGATTGAAACATGGAATCTAATGGAAGCCCAGTTTGGTAAAAATAAAAGAAACTATCGAAGAAAACAAATATACATATTTATGCAAAAATTAAAATGCCCAAGGTGTGGAAAAATTATGACTGGAACCTGTGGGAAGAGTGCTCATAGTGACCAAAAATATAATTACTATTTATGCACCTGTAATAACGAACGGTTGAATATTAGCGAATTAAGATTAGAAAAAGAATTTATAGAAATATTAAATCCAATATTAGATACATTTATGACAACACCAATTCAATACTTACCAGTTAAAAATAGTGCTTTACCAGAGAATGAAGAAATGCTGTTAATTAAACAAAGGCAAAAATTAGAAGAAAAGATATTGAGAGTTAATGAATTATATATTGAAGGAACACTAAATAAAGAACAACAAGCTGAAAAGATTGAAGAAATAAATAAAGATTTAAAAAAAGTAGATGAGGGTCTAGAATTAGTTCGCAGACAAGATGTTAGAATTAAAGAAGCATTTAATATAACAAATTATGCTAGTGATATTCAGAACAATAAATTAAGGGAAATATCATACGCAGTTAAGGTTGAAAGATTATGGAATGAATTATCTAGCCAATCTAAACAAGATTTAGTAATGGAATTCATTGATTATGTAGAAATAAAGGTATTGCCTAGTGCTAATAAATTTGCTCCTAAACCCATAGAAGTTACTAACATATCAATAAGATTAGATAAAATACCGTCTATAGCATTTGATTTTAGAAAACGGATAATGGAACTTGCAAATAAAGAAGATATCGATATAAATAAATATATTGATACCAAAGAATATAAAGATATTCAAAAGGGACTTGATAGTCCTTTTTTTTGATTGCGAAATTATCTAACTAAAAATTTGTGTTCAATCGTTCAACGACTGTACAAGGAAACGTTCAATGAAAATTCTTGTAAAATAAGGGATTATTCTTATATTGAACTAATTGTACATTAAATAATTATATATATTATATA
>DBNY01000033.1 GCA_002299475.1 Caryophanales bacterium UBA660
TCGAGTTGTCTACTCGACTGATGTTATGAGACATATTTATAATGATAGTAATTATATTGAAATAGTTGATTATATACTAGATAATCAGCACTTTATTAAAATTAAAGAATCTAGACACCACGGCTGTAGTCGTTTTGAACATTCCGTACGAGTATCATATTATTCATATTTAATTACTCGTTTTTTAGGTTTGGATTACGAAGAAACGGCTAAAGCAGCATTGTTGCATGACTTTTTTATAACTAATAATTCAGTTTCTATAAAGAGCGCAATAGTTTCTAATTTTGTTCATGCTAAAGAAGCTACTGATAATGCTACTAAGTATTTTGGTTTGACAGTGAAAGAAAAAGATATCATTATTACACATATGTTTCCTATTAATTTAATCCCACCTAAATATTTTGAAGGTTGGGTTGTAACTACAGTTGATAAAATAGTTGCCTCATATGAACATCTACTGTTTTTTAGCGTTAAGATAAGGCTTGCTTATAATTTATTTTTGTTATTTTTAGTAAACTATATGAGATAAAATTAATTGCATATCTAGGCTCTTATTATTTTTCCATGTCCTCGTAGCTCAGTTATGGATAGAGCAACCCCCTCCTAAGGGGTAGGCCGTTGGTTCGAATCCAATCGGGGACGCCAGTTTTGCCGGGTTAGTTTAGTGGGAAAACAGTGCAATGGTAATGCACCGCCGCAAGTTCGATTCTCGCACTCGGCACCATGGTTAGTAATAGTTATTATTTTATATAATATTTAAAAATATAAATGAATCCTTTTTCTAAAAGGGTTCATTTATTTTGCTAAAAAATATTAGAAAAAAAATAAAAAAACGATAAAAAAAATGATATGATATACATATAAATAGTAGCGGAAAATATTTGAAAGAAAAACGAACAAACGTTTGACTTGGTAAAATAGTTAATGCTATAATTAATTTACTACAAAATATAGATGTGGGCGAGGGAGGTAATAATTCATGTTAGAAAGAGTTATTAAGAGAAATGGTTCAGTTCAATGCTTTGATAAAAGCAAGATAGAAAATGCTATTTATAAAGCGATTATTAGTACTAGGCAGGCAATGAGCGAAGATAAGGTTAAAGAAATGAGTATATTTGCTGCTTCAATTGCTATTTTTAAACTTTCAGAACATAAAAATTCAACTGTTCATTTGGAGGAAATTCAAAATGCAGTTGAAGAGGCATTAATGTTGCTTGGTATGACTGATGTTGCTAGAAGTTATGTTAGATATCGTTTCCAAAGGGAGTTAATGAGAAGTGATAAATCAGTAGCAATTAGTGTAGAAAAGATGATGAGTAATTATATTAATCAAGAGGATTGGTTAGTGAAAGAAAATGCTAATATGGATTATTCTCTTCAAGGATTGAATAATTATATTGTTAGTGATATTACTAAAAATTTTTGGTTAAATCATGTATTTTCAGTTGACCAAAAGCAGGCGCATGAGGACGGTAGTATACACATTCATGATTTGGGCTTGTTATCAACTTATTGTTGTGGCTGGGATTTAGAAACTTTATTATTAAAAGGGTTTACTGGAGTAAAAAATAAAGTGCAAAGCAAACCAGCAAAGCATCTTAAAACGGCTTTAGGTCAATTAGTTAATTTCTTTTACACATTACAAGGTGAAGCTGCAGGGGCTCAAGCTATATCAAGTTTTGATACCTATTTGGCGCCTTTTGTTAGATATGATAACTTATCTTATCCAGAAGTTAAGCAAGCAATTCAAGAATTTGTATTTAATTTAAATGTCCCTACAAGAGTAGGTTTTCAGACTCCTTTTGTTAATTTAACTATGGATTTAGATGTTTCGCCTTTACTTAAAGACAAACCAGTTATTATTGGTGGTAAATATATGGACAAAACATATTCTGATTTTCAAGAGGAAATGAATATGATTAACAAGGCTTTTTGTGATGTTATGGTTGAAGGAGACGCTAGTGGTAGAATTTTTACTTTTCCTATACCAACTTATAATATTGGAAAAGATTTTAATTGGGATAATGAAGTTGTAAATCAAATTATGGAAATGACTAGTAAATATGGTATACCTTACTTTGCTAATTATGTAAATAGCGATATGAAACCAGAAGATGCTAGAAGCATGTGTTGTCGTTTAAGATTAGATAACAGGGAATTAAGGAAAAGAGGTGGAGGATTATTTGGCGCTAATCCTTTAACTGGAAGCATAGGTGTTGTAACTATTAATTTGCCAAGATTAGGGTATTTATATAAGACGGAAGAAAAATTCAAAGAAAATTTAAAAAGATATATGGATATGTGTAAAAATATTCTTGAAACAAGAAGAAAATTAATTGAAAAAAACACCAAAGAAGGGTTATATCCGTATAGTAGATTTTATCTTGCTGAAGTGTATGAAAGATTTGGTGAATATTGGAAAAATCATTTTAATACAATTGGGATTGTTGGAATGAATGAATGTATCAGAAATTTCTTTGATGATAAAGAAGATATAACAACTGAATCAGGGCAAAAATTTGCTTTAGATGTTTTAAATTTCATGAGAGATAGAATTCAAAATTATCAGGAAAATGGAGATTTATATAATCTTGAGGCAACGCCAGCAGAAGGAACGGCATATCGTGTTGCTAAAATTGATAAGAAGCAATATCCAGATATTATTACAGCAGGTGCGGATGAACCTTATTATACTAATAGCACTCAATTGCCTGTAAAATATACTAGCGATTTATTTGAAGTATTAAAACTTCAAAATGATCTTCAAACTAAATATACTGGTGGCACTGTTTTACATGCTTATTTGGGAGAAAGTGTGAAAGATCCTAATGTAACCAAAAATTTAATTAAAACTGTTTTTGAAAACTATGAAATACCTTACTTATCTATTACGCCGACTTTTTCTATTTGTGATGACCATGGTTATATAAGTGGCGAAGTGTTTAAGTGCCTGAAATGTAACAAAGACACAGAGGTTTGGACGAGAGTAGTTGGTTATTACAGGCCAATACAAGCTTATAACAAAGGAAAATTAGAGGAATACAAGGAAAGAATAGAATATATAGTAGAATAGAGTGATAGTATGATATATGGTATCAATCCATGTTCATTAATTGATTATCCTGGGAAGATGTCATTTGTGATATTTACCGGCGGATGTAATCTTAGATGCCATTATTGTCATAATAAGGATATAGTAAATAAAAGTGCTAACATTTATCAATTAGAAGATGTTATTAAAATGCTAAGAGATAGAAAAGGATTTATTTCATCTGTTACTATAACCGGTGGGGAACCAACAATTCATGGTAAAGAGTTAATTGATTTAATAGTAAAAATAAAAGAATTAAATTATGATGTTAAATTGGATACTAATGGATTAAATCCTAGTCTTTTAGAATACTTAATAAAAGAACAGTTAATTGATTTTATTGCCATGGATATTAAGCATACTTTTGAGCAATATAAAGAAATAACTGGTGTGGATATAGATATTGAAAAATTAAAGAAGAGCATTAAATTAATTGAGAATAGTAATATTAATTATGAATTTAGAACAACTATTAACAAGGAGACGCACTCAGAAAAGGTGCTTTTAGAATTATTTTCTTATGTAAAGGATAAATCAAAATTAATTTTGCAAAATTATAGATATAGTAAAAATCAATTAAATGATTATAAATATACTTCTTATAGTGATGAAGAGTTAGAGCAATTAAAAATTAAATATAATGTATCAATAAGATAGTCTAGTCGCTAGGCTGTCTTTTTATAAATAATAATCTAATAAAAATAATTATTGTTATTGAAAACACACTTATTCCCATAATATGACCGAATAATCTGAAAAAGTTTAATCTTAAATCGGCATGTTGTTCAAATATGTAACTTGGAAAAATTATTAATAAGATAGCAGTTATAATAATTATTATAGTAGACCACATTGATTTTTTAATTTGAAAAGTAGTAGTGAAAAATTCTTTTATGAAATAAAGAACCATGGCTAATATAAAGAAATAATCAAATAACCAGTGTAATATAGCATTATTTTCTATTCGTTCAACAAAATCCATAAAACTTATTTTTTTTAAGACTGAATAAGTCGGGTAGTCATATAATGAAGCAAGTTTATGCCCTAATATTGAGATGGTCCAAAAAAATATTATGAATATAGCAATATTAACTATTATGTACCATAACATATTCATTTTATTATAATTTTTTTTATCAATAATTTGATTTTTAGGTATAATTAATATTAAAAAAACAGGTGCAACATTTATTGCAGTATGCATTAATCCGCCTTCTAATACTCTCATATATCCACTTTCTAATATGGGTTTTAAATTGGAAAATTCTATATATGGTGCAAGGGCAAATATAATAGGAAAAAAAGATAAAATAACTATTGCAAATAGAACTGTTCCACATCTTGTAATAACTTCTATCCCTCGTATAGCGGCGACGCAGGATATGGCTAAAAAAACACCTGCAATAACAAGGTTAGGGGTAAAAATTAAATAATTAACTTGAATAAACCTAGCAAGATTTGATAGTGCTGATACCCCTAAGGTAAATACTATAAAAACAATTATTAAATTTATGATAAAGCCCAATATATTTCCAAATATTTTTTTATTTAACTGAATAATATTTAAATTTGGGTGATGATTTGCAATATACATATATAATAGCATAGGAATAAATCCAATTATTGCTCCTAGTATATTACTTATCCATGAATCTTGATGTGCTAATTCTTCAATGTTAGAAAAACCAATTCCAAGAAATGAGGCTTTACCTAAATAAAATATTAACATTGCTAGCTGTAATGAATTAATTTTACTTTTTGTCATCATTTATTATCACCTACTATCGTATATTGTTTTATCAAGTAAACCACGCCTTATTAAGGTGGTTTTTACTTTTATGTTTGAATCTATTGTGGGAAATATTTTATCCCACTTTTTTTCATTTTTTCGCCAGTATGAAAGATTACTTTGATATATTTTATTGCCAAATCCTAAAATGTCACTATTATGTTTTTTTTGAGCAGCATAAATAGCCTTTTCAATTAATCTTGTAATTTCTTTATTTACTAATTTTTCAATATAATCAATAGATTTATTTATTTCTAAATCACAAGTAATTTCAGATAGTCTAACTTCGGCGCTAAATGTAATGTTGGCAGTAGGCCTGTTATTTTTAACTTTAAGATTAACACTAGAATTTGTTCTTAACAATCGTATAGCCATATAATTATTATTATCATCGCATGGAAAATTAATGGCAATTGTTTTAACTCTTCCCTCTAATAGATTATATCCAATACTTTCTTCTTTATCTAACCAACCAACTAATTTATCATTCTTAAATACTCCTAATGGTTCAATTCTCAATTGAGCCTTAGGTGAAAGATTCTTAATATTTTCTTGATTTCCACCTTCTTTTGCGTCTCCAATAATGCTAATTCCTGGCAAAGTAGGTTCAATGCCTTCTTTTAAAATATAAGAAATTAACTCATCATATAATAAGGCATTACTAATGCCGTGTATAGTCATAGAATTTTGTAAACTTCCCACTATATTAAAGGCCGGAAATGATTCAATTGCGGTATATATTTTCAAAATTTCGCTAGCTGTTTTTTCTTTTGAAATGATAATATCAAATTGATTACGCGATTCATAATGTCTTAAAAAATAATCCAATATATCTTTTATTCCTTCTTTTGCTATTTGTTCTTGAATAACTAATAATTGAACATGGGTGAGAGATAAAGTTTTAGGTGCAACATTAGCAATGTCTGCTAATGCCAGGCTTATAGTTTTACCTTTGCCTTCATATACAGTAGGTTGTGCCTGACCGGTTGCTACATCGGCCGCCCCTCTTTGGGCATATAAAATTTGTACTGAAACTATATATTCATTATCCTTTTTATCAAACGCAACCCCTCCTACAAATAGCCTGTCATTTACGTCAATGTAATCGTAACAACCTGTTAAAATAAATATAGAAATGGTAGTAATAAAAATTAACAATGTTTTCTTCATTATGAAACCGTCCTTTGCTTTATGCTGTTATTTTCAGTAACCATTTTGTTACGTTGCGTTAATTTTGGTAGTGGTGATTTGATTAAACTTTCTTTCAATTCTTTAAAATCAAAAGGAATAATTGGTGATAAAAAAGGTTTTCCAAATGATTTGACAGTACATAATTCAATGACGATAAGAAAACCTGCTAATAAAATGCCATAAACCCCAAGAAAAGAACCAAATACTAAAAATACAAGACGCCAATACCTTAATGCATTGGTTAACTCTAGTGATTGAAAAACTAAACTTGATATAGCAGATATGGCAATAACTATTAACATAAATGCTGATATAACACCTGCAGATATAGCTGCTTGACCTAGTACGAGGGCTCCTAGTATGGAAATAGAACCACCAATGTTGATAGGAAGCCTAATATCGCTTTCCTTTATTATTTCAAAAATAATGGCCAGCATAAAAGCCTCAATAAATGCCGGGAAAGGAATGGCAGATCTTTGAGCAATAATACTGACCATTAGGGTAGTGGGAATAATTTCGCTATTATACTCTAATAAGGCGACAAAATATCCGGGTGTAATTATAGTCACAAAGAAAGCTAATATTTTTATTAAACGAGTTAAAAAAACATGCTTTGGTTTTTGATAGAAATCGTCAATTGAATGCATAAAATCGCTTAGAAAAGACGGTATTATTAATACTATTGGGCTGTTTTCAACAATAATAATAATTCTACCTTCTAATAATGATAAAGATGCTAAATCTGGCCTTTCAGTACGTACAGCAATAGGGAATGATGATTTTTCTGTTTTATAAATTAATTGTTTAAGTTGGCCAGCTTCAATTATCCCATCAATATCGATATTGTCTATTTTTTCTTTAATATTATTAATTATTTTTTGTTCTGCAACATCATGAATATATAGTATGCCAACTTTTGTTTTTGTTCTTCTTCCTACTATTTTTTCTTCAATCCATAAAGATTCAGTTTTAATTCTTTTCCTAATTAATCCAATATTTTTATGAAAATGTTCGGTAAAACTATCTTTTGGCCCATACATAATAGGTTCTATTGATGCCTCTTGAATACCTCTATCGATGTTAGCTTTAGTCTCAATTGCAATAATTTTTGTTTCATTATTCATTATTATTAAACAAAAACCATTAAACAGATAGGTAAATATGTCTTCACAATTATCTATTGTATCTAAACTCGCATTAGGAATAATATTTTCAAGTGTTTCCAACATATTATATTGACTAAATTTTTTATTATCTTTAATACTTAAAAATATTCCCTCTAATACAAAATCATTTATTTTATCTGATTCAGCCACTGATTGACAATATACAATGTATATAATACTGTCTTTGTCTAATTTAATATCTTTAACAGTAATATCTGAGCTGTTACCTGTTTTATCTTTAATAAATTGAATATTTTCAAGCGCTACTTTTGATAATGTATTCATATATCAACGTCCTTTTTAAGTAGTATCGCCATAAAAAGGAAATTTATGAATTGATTTTTAGAAGTTTTTGTTTTAAAAAATGGTATAATGAATATAGAAAGGTCTAAGTTATGATTAATAATATTTTAGTAAAATTAAATAATGAATATGATGTCAATATAATAGATCAAAATAATATGGGTGAGGGTGTCGCTAAAATAAATAATTTTACGATATTTGTTGAGAATGCTTTATTAAATGAAAGTGGAACAATATTGATTACCGAAGTTAAAAAAAATTATGCTAAGGGTAAAATGGTTGCTATTAAGATAAAATCACCAGATAGAATTGATAGTTTATGTGATAAATATAGTATTTGTGGTGGATGTGATTTGCAGCATCAAATATATGAATCACAATTAAAGTTTAAGCAAAAGAAACTTATAGATGTTCTTACTAGAATAGGTAAATTTAAGAATATAGAAATTAATAATATTGTTGGCATGGATAAACCAATGTATTATAGAAATAAAGCAGTTTTCCATATAAATAATAGTAATATTGGTTTTTATCAAAGAAAGAGTCACAATGTTATTGATATAAACAAATGTTTCTTAACCAGTCCATTAATTAACAAAACATATTTAGTATTAAGAGAAGGCCTTAGCGAAAGCAAATTGGATATTACAGAATTTATGATAAGAGAAGGAGTTAATACCAATGAAATAATGGTAGTATTGTATGCTAAATATTATAAAGATAAATTTAATAATTTAATTGATAAATTATGTAATGAAATAGAAGAATTAAAAACAATTGTAGTAAGTGATAATCATTTAGAGCATGTATTGTACGGCGAGGGCTTTATAAAGGAAAAATTATTAAATAATTATTTTAAAATATCCCCTAAATCGTTTTTTCAAACTAATACTTATCAGGCGGAAAAGTTATACCAAATAATTCAAAGTTATATTGATGATAGTGATAAATTAATATTAGATTTATATACTGGTGCCGGTGGAATTGCCTTAAGTGTTAGCAATCATAATAATAAGATAGTTGGTATTGAAATAGGAGAAGATGCTATTAAGGATGCAATTTATAATGCTAGTTTAAATAATATTAGTAATGCTACTTTTATTTTAAGTGATACTAATAATATAGAAAAAGTTATAATTAATAATTATTTAAGACCAGATGTAATTATTTTAGATCCACCAAGAAGAGGATGCGATATTAAAACTTTGGATTTAATTAAAAAAATGGAACCTAAGAAAATAATTTATGTATCATGTGATCCGGCCACATTAGCTAGGGATTTAAACTATCTTATTGATGAAAAATATAAAATAGATGAAATTAGTTTAGTAGATATGTTTCCTAATACGTTTCACGTTGAAACGATAGTATTTATAACAAAGGCTTAAAACGATAACTGGAAAAATTAGATATGACCTTTTTGTGTGATTGCAAGGTGGACAACTGCGGCGTAAAAATTTAATTTTTTTATCTTGAGAGAACATGTCAAAACAAGTCTTAACACGCGCAAGAGAGCGATTTAGATGTTTGGCTTGTGTTATTGCATTGATTATTTTGGTAATTTGATAGTGTGAGTTATAGCAAGGTGTCATAAAATAATTAATGTAATTCGATAAAAGCATATCGCCAAACGATTAATATAGCGATATTATATACATATAAATAAAAAAGAGATTATAGAGAGGTGTTTTTTATGAAGCGATGGTCAGTATTTTTTTTAAAGATAGCTATTATAATTATTGGAATGATTGGTCTTGCTTTATGTATAAGTAGAGCATTTTGGTTAACTAACAATTCGGCAAGCCCCGCATATGCGCATATATTATATCCTATCGTGATAGGTATATATGTATCAGCAATACCTTTTTATATTTTATTATATAAGGTATATAAACTGTTATGCTATATTGACGTGAATAAGGTTTTTACACAAACTTTCATTAATAATTTAAGAACTATAAAAAACTGTGCAACTGCATTCGGTATCTTGTATGTGATTGTGATGCCCTTTGTTTACCTCTTGGCTGATAAAGATGATGCTCCTGGTTTAATAATATTTGGAATGT
>DBNY01000052.1:0-6989 GCA_002299475.1 Caryophanales bacterium UBA660
TATGGAACAATTGCAACAGCAATTATGGAATACATAATTGAAATTATAATACTATAAAAATATAAATATGATATTACAAATGCACATGCAGCAAATAATAATACTTGCGATGCATATTGTTTAGTGCTATATTCTAATCCTAAATCTTTTACTTTGTTTCTAACCATCTTGAAAGAATATGGTGCGTACTTATCATATATCGCTCCACTTTGGTTAACAATGTATTTATAAACAGATTCTCCTGGATTTAATCTATAAAACAACACAAATATAGCTACGCTTAGTAATAAAATCAATTCCATATTATCGCCTCATTCTATTAAAAACTTAATACCTCGACATTGGTTTTTTTCACTGAGTCTTCACCAATATTCTTAACCGGCTCCTCATTAAATATTTTTATTTGATTATTATTTAATTTAATACCTCTTGCTAATAAATAATTAATTAGATACTCACTTGGTGGATTTTTTATCTCTTTTCCATCTAATCCTTTTTTATATATTATTTGATGTATAGGCTTTCCATCTTTATCAACATAAAATTCAACTACTTCACTTATATCACGTAGCATTCTTTTTGTTTCTGCGTCTTGACGGGCTCTTATTTGAACACCAATTTGAATATATCTATATATCGTTTTCAAAAATTGATCTACGTCAATATTGGTTTCTAACAAACTATACATACGATGCGGAATGCTTTCAGCCTTATCCGAATGAATAGTTGATAAAATATTATGACCTGACGAAATGGAATTACGAACCGCTGTAACCGCCTCAGCACTACGAACCTCAGATAATAATATCCATTTAGGGTTTTGTCTCATACACGTTACTAAAACCTCTGTATAAGATGCAATATTATTGGTTTTCATCGCAACAATGTCTCTATGTGGAAATATTCTATCTAAGTGCAATTCTAATGTATCTTCAATCGTAATTATTTTTTCATTTTCCTTAATATGAGAAGCTAGATACTTAACAAATTCTGTTTTTCCAGACCCGGTTTCTCCGCTTACAATAATGTTACAATGACCCTCAATACACTTAATTAAAAAATCATGGATATCAATTGTAACATATTTATCTTGTAATAGCTTGTTTTTCTCTAATCTAATCTTTGCTGGTGTTTTACGGATAACCATAGCAACACCATTTCTAGCAATCGAGGAATGAACAAAATTCATACGCAATTCTGCACTTTCAGCATCCAAAAATGGATGAGCCATATTAAATACTCTTCCAACAATATTAGCGCATTGGAAAGCAATTTTCTCAATCAATTGATTATTAACGCCCTCAGCATCCACTCGATATGACCCGCTTGATAATGACCTTAACCACAACTGACCATTATTACTATAGGAAATATCAGTTATATCATCATCATCTATATATTTCTTTAAATCTTCAAAATCGACGTTAGTAAATAAATTGTCGTGCATTAGTGACCCCTCTTCTCTTAATTATTCTAAAATTATTGGTGCATTTCTTAAAATAAAATCTTGAATAGTAGAACTACTTAGTTCAACCACGCCTGGTTCTTCCTCTAAAACACCACCATGTGGTACAGGTATTAATTCTACTGAATAATCAGTTAAAAAAGTAGCCTTTCTAAGTAATAAATGAATATCACCAGGAACAGCAAAAATAAAAGTCGCAGGTTCTCTATCTTCTTGGGTATTTTCAAAAACGTGCCTTCCATTTCGGTCTTTAACAGCTATTATTCTAATGTTAGAAACTAATTTGCCAACCATTAACTGTTCATTTTCGTCAAAACCTTTAAAATATATATCAATAAAATTACCTGGGAAAATAGAATTCCCATATGTTTTATCCATATTAACCTTTAAGTTAAATGGAACTAAATCTTTAGGAACACTAATTATTGATGCATCTGGCAACTCATTAAATGGTATAATGGTATCTTCATAAAATAAGCTTCCTTCAGGAATAATGGTATTTACATTAGAATAACGATCAAGTATTAAAGATGCATACCTAATTACTCTTCCTGCAAGCCTTGCTGGCGGAACATCAACATAACCAATCATATCTTCAGTAATTTTGGTTCTAGGTTGAATAGTCTCTTTAGCATAAGGCATTCTTATAGGCCTGATTGCTTGTTGAACACGATACTGGTAACCAACATTTAAAATAACTACTGCTAATATTACTCCCAAAATAGTTACCGTATTTTTATTCATCATAAATCTTTTTATAGTTATAACAAAATTATTCATTTTCTTCTCTCCCTTTTTATTATTAATATTTTGTTTCTAATATAGCATCTATATTATTTATTATATCAAAATCTTCATCTGTAAAAGTAACAAACGTTGATGAACCGACTCTTAAACTGACTTTGGGCGGTTCTTCCTGGACATCATAGAATTTAATTTCATAATTTTTACTTATATTAACAGACTCAGAAAATCTTCTAACGAAACTTTCCATAAATTTCTCGCTGTCAATTTTTACTATCCCGTTTATTCTATAGTGTCCTAAATCAATAGCGTCATACATAGCCGCTTCTGTCACTTCCTTTACTAAATAATAATTTTGATTACTAGTAGAAGTTATATTTTCCATTGTATCAATAAGTCCAATTCCTATCAAACCCATACTTATAAGGCCAACGCCCCACATTGCTACTTTCATCGTTTCCCCCCTTTCTTAGTAAAAATATTACTCCATGTCCAGAAAACATTTCTACCAAAATCATCACGTTCTTGAAGATAAGATGTATTTATATTATAATCCCTTATGCTTCTCATTTTATTAGGAAGCAAACTTGCCATATACATTATATTTACATCATCATAAATAGGTTGTCCATTTTTTCTTGTAAAATCAAAATGTTTAAAGTTACGCCAGTTATAGCCTGGTTCTCGTTCTGGAAATGGATTAGATAAAGCTATTGGTCTAAACATATATAAAGATAAATCATCTATCGTACTATAGGCACAAAGATAATCATTTAATACCCAAGTGGCGTGATAATTTAAATCGACAGTCGTCTCTATTCTATAATCTTTATTTTCAACCGCATCAAAATCTGTAAAGAATTTTCTACCTCCATTGATATAGTGCCCCGGATATAAAGATGGGTCCTCGTTTAGATATTGTATTTCACCAGTATAACTTTCAATATATGTATTCCGCAGATTAAACCAATAGCGTCTTGTAACATAACAACCTGGTTGATTACATGACGTCATTTCTTGTTCAGATCTAACTAAACCATTGTTACCTTGAGATATAAAAAGATTTTCTTCTGAGTTTACTCTTTCGAAGCTATGGTCTACTGTGATTTCATCACTTCCTAAACCAAAACCCGAGGATGGAACCCATTGGTTACAAACGCCTAAAGCTATAAGCCACATTCGATGGGCGTTATCGCGTTCTCTTTTAGCAGCATCATATGCTCTCCTAGCGGCTTCATAATCAGCCCTAGCCCTAGCTAGAGCAGATATTGCCGAATTACATGCTCTACTACAACCAACAGGCAAATCTTCCCATACTTGCCCACAAACATATCTCACCGTGCGCGTTCTACGCGATGATGGCGGGCACTGCCCCGGACAATAACTTTCTTGTCTTGTACACCAAACCGGAACAAAACGACCTCCACTACAAGGAATGCCGCAAACCGCATCTCTATGAGCCTGCGCTGCAGCTAATATAGCCTGAGCCGCTATTAATCTTCTTTCGGCCGCTTCATAATTAGCAATTATTGCACCCAAAGTTCTATGATTTCTATCAAAAGGATGAGCTATATGTGCCCTAACCTCTCTTGTCCCCTCTACAAAAACTTCATATTCAAAACCCATGCCTGCTTTTATATTTGTTTGCTTAATTGGCATTTCTGTAAAAGCTGTTTCATCGCCATTAATAGTGCATGCTAAATTATCAAGAAATGTCATGCCTCTCATAGGTTCAAAATTAATTTCATTAGGTCCTACAACTGGGCACTGAGTAGGCAATGGCTCCGGTCGAGGCGGCCTAGGACTACACGGCCCTCCGCAAGGATCGGGCGCCGGACATTGACATCTACATTTTAGGCCAATTTCTGTTGGCGGCCCTTCTTCTGGCACAATCCAAGGACCTAAAACCCAGCATCCACCGCGTCGTCCTCTAGAATCACTAGGACATAATCCATCACTCAGAGATGGCCTTACTTGCCAATAACCACTTGGATGTCTTCTATATTCCACCACACCACTCACCCGATACCAATTAGTTCGATAAGGTATCAAATCAGTAATTCTATTATTTCTAGCATACGCTGGAATATTGATAATAGTTGGGTCCAGTTCTCCAAATAATGAATCAATTTTGGTCATAGGTCGCGAATAATATCCCACATTAGGATCATCACTTTTTCCAAAATTATATCTTTCATTAGAAGCTCCGCGCCTTAGTACATTCGTTGGATAAGTCCCATTTGCGTTCAATGTATGAACCCATCCATTGTCTATAATAACTTTAAAATTGTTAGGCACTGGGCGAAGAAATTGCAATAAAGGCGAATTATCACTTCTAATTCTTGGGCTAATATTTGATTCCCATATAGAAATTCTATCGCTTAAAATCGTTGAATTGTCAGGGTACTGAATTCTAATTCTCATATTTAAACGTTTTCTAATTACTCTGTCATATTCAGCGCCAGCACAATCAAGATTAAAAATTGTTGGATTTACAATAAATTCAAATCCTATATCTCGATAATAAAAATTAGATATCCCTCTTGCTCTTGCCACTCTCATTAACTCTTCAACGCCCGCTTGACCTCTTAATCCATTTATTGTATTTCTCCCAATTAAAACGTTGAGGCAATTGGGTAACCCATCAACGTTTTGAAAAAAAAGACACGTTAAATCAACCTTCCTATCATCATTTCTGTTTAATTGATTATAAGAAAGAGCATTATTAGTTGATTCAATTACCTTGAACAAAGTATTATTGTCATAAAATTCTAAAAAATATTTCATACCCGACACAGCCGGATTGCTACCATGATTTATACCAGTGCTTAATGCCCATCCTCTTATATGCGCATTTCCACCTACATCATCTACCCGGTTTATTTCATAACGAAAGTTACTAGCACGAATCTCAATCCTCATGGTAAACATTGCAACAATACCAATAATTACTAATAGTATATTTTTCATAAAATACTTCTCCTCTTATTAATATAATTAACTAATAAAAAAATAATCAGGCTGCAGAATATTGTAACAATTAAAATAACTACATAATTATTCATAATATAATCAAGTATTAAATCCCATTTGCTTTTATTTAAATAATCATTTTCTCTTTTCTTTGCTTCTCTATACTCGCTTAACTCGTTATAGAATTCAGCACTAGAAAACATTGGACCAGAATACCACATATCGCAAAATTTATGTTCTTCTGCTCCAAGACAATAATCATCATTTGAATAAACATTAAACAAGGGCAAGTTAATATTTAACACTCTAAGTGATTCAAAATCACAAACATCATTAGTATCCGCATATATATTAAAAGTATATTGCGCTCCACCAATGAAACCGCCTAATGCCATCACATTAGGATTCAATCTGTTAGCATCATACCAGAATGCCTGCCCTGTTTTTGCTTCAATTATTATAATATTACTTTGCAAATTAGAAATAGAAATAACAAAATGATTGCCGACAAAAATATTATCACCTTGCTCTTCTGTCCCTTCTAAACGGTAATTTTTAATATACATATGTCTAATATCCACATGGCTAGCATACTGTCTTAATTTTTGCAATTCAGATGGAGGACATTCATTCCC
Organism: Caryophanales bacterium UBA660; assembly: GCA_002299475.1. Classification (GTDB taxonomy): domain Bacteria; phylum Bacillota_I; class Bacilli_A; order RF39; family UBA660; genus UBA660. The sequence goes on from DBNY01000052.1 coordinate 5,818, forward strand.
TAATATGTGATATGGGAATAAAAGAAAACTTACTATTAAAAGAAGTAAAATAAAGCCATTTCTCATATACATTTAAATTCACCACCAACAATTTATCTTAGATAAAGTATATCATAATTATCAAATTATTAAAATATTAATAATATTTAATTTCATAACTTGGTGTAAATTAAATTAGTTACAAATAAAAATATCAAAATTATACTTCAAAAACTGTATGGTTTCAAAATGCCAATCTTGGGTGCATAGTAAAAAACAGAATAGTTACAAACAACATTTTGTTACAAAATAAAAACAGACCAAGAATATTATTCTAATCTGTTTATTTAATGTTAATTTCTGGTTTCGTAAAAATTATTTTATTAAAATATAAATGTATTAAATTCTCTCTAGTACTAGAATTTTAACTTTTTCTTTTTGTTCTTTGCTCTGGAACAAAGTTTCAGGCAATTCATTAGTAATAAATCCTATTTTCGTAGAAAGCCCTCTTTCTATTATTCTATCGATGAGGTCAAGGCTTTGATGCAAGCGCAGATTATTATTTTTATCCTGTGGTAATAACCAGCTCTCCTCTATTGACCATACTAATGATCTAAGTAATGATGCATCCCATAAGAACATATATTTTATTACGTCGTTTAATTCGTTAAATTTCATTCCCTCTATACTATTTATACCATCAATGAATTGATTTATTTCGTAATAATAAGCTCTCACCATTTGATTAAATTGATTTATTATATCGACCGACTTGCGATCGCCATTGTCAAAAGCCGTAGTAATAAATTGATCTCTTCTATCCATGTGATTTTTAACAACTCGTTGTTCTTTACTGTTAGCAATTAACAATTCTATATATATTCTGTCGCGTGTCATTCCTATAACATTTCCGCCAGCATATCGAAGCACATCAGATGTATCAATCTTTAAAAATTTCTCCACTGCATACAAAGCAATAGCGCGAGAGTCAGCATTATTTAATGCGATACCATTTAATTGTTGAACCATCAGGTGACTATCACTTTTTCCAAATTCTACATCACCACTAAGAACGCCGCCAGCTTTTACTAATTCTAAATGTAATCTATGCACAACTGCTTCTCTTTGTTTGGCATCACTTGGATCAAATATATCCCAAACTGGCCTTGCTGGTTGCGTTGGTTGCGTTGGTT
>DBNY01000052.1:7365-34601 GCA_002299475.1 Caryophanales bacterium UBA660
GGTTGCGTTGGTTGCGTTGGTTGTGTTGGTTGCGTTGGTTGTTCTATTATTGTTCCCGGTTTATCAACACCATTTAATTTGCCACGGTATAATACATAACTAACACCACTACCAATAATTCCAATCATTGCTAATCCCGCTAACCATTTTCTTATCTTTTTTCTTTTTTTCTGAACTACCTGTTCTTTCATTTCCATTGAAATTTTCCCCCACTTCATTTAAATATTTTTTATATTGTATAATACTTTATTAATAAATACAGACCAAGCAATAGATATCTATTAATAAAGTAATTTTTTGTTTTAAAAGAATAATGTATCTCTTTAAATATATTGCATGTCAAACAAAAATTAGCATGTATAATACAATAATTTTAAAAATTTGTCAAAGACGTTGATAGTGTAATGTAATCATTTTATAAAATGTCGCCTAACTATAATTTAACATCCCTTATTTGCGGCTGCAATAACAAAAATGGAGCCTCACGGCTCCTTTCAGGGGGTTTTGGTTGAATGCACTCTCACACATTATACCGTAAGAGTGCGCGTGAACCAATCACGCTACATTAATCATAATATTTATAAGCAAAAAAGTCAATAAAATATTAAATATTTAAAGCTTATTGTCACTTTTTTACATTCACTTAATTTAAATGATTAAGATCCTCAATAATATTTTTTAATTGAGAATAACTTTTTATATTATTATAAAAATCATCATTTAATAAATTATATGAATCTTCCTTGGCCTGCAATAAAATTTTGAAATCTTTTTTAAGATTAGCTATTTTGAAATTCATATCACCACTTTGCTTTATTCCAAACAAGTCTCCGTGGCCTCGAAAATTAAAATCCGCCTCACTTATTAAAAAACCATCACTAGTTTTTTCCATAATTTTCAATCTTTCTGTATCATGATCACATATCAATATAGCGTAGGATTGAATATTATTTCTACCAACTCTACCTCGTAATTGATGCAATGTTGCTAAGCCAAAATAATTAGCATCAAAAATAACTATTACTGTAGCATTTTGAACATTTAATCCCACCTCTATAATTGTTGTACTGATTAAAATGTTAATTTTATTGTTATAAAATTGATTCATTATTTTCTCTTTCTCATTAGAATTCATCTTACCATGGAGAATATCAATACTATATTTTTTGCCAAAGGCCATTTCCATTTTCTCTTTTAACAAGTTTATATTAGTTAAATCCATTTTTTCACTTTCTTCTATTAAAGGTGCCACAACATATATTTGATGATTTTTTTCTAATTCGCTCCACATTATTTTTAACACATCAGTTAATTCTTTTGTCGTTTTTAAATAAGTTATAATTTCTTTTTTACCACTTGGCATGGTTTTAATACTTGATATATCCATATCACCATAGATAGTTAACGCATATGTGCGCGGAATTGGAGTGGCACTCATATATAATACATCCGGCATAAAGCCCTTATTTTGTAAATTAGCCCTTTGATTTACACCGAAGCGTTGTTGTTCATCGGTAATAACCAATCCTAAATTATAGTATTTAAGTTCACCTTGTATTAAGGCATGCGTCCCAACAATAATATTTATCTTGCCATTTTCTATATCGTCATATATTTTTCTTTTTTGCCTCTTATCGGTACTACCAATTAATAATTCAATTTTTATATTAATATTTTTAAATATTTCTTTAATATTGTTATAATGTTGTACCGCAAGTATTTCGGTTGGAGCCATTAATGCAGTCTGGTAGCCCCCTAAAAAATTAGCATACATAGCTACCATTGCAACTATTGTCTTACCGCTTCCCACATCGCCTTGCAACAAACGATTCATTCTAGAATTGCCGGTTAAATCTTTTAATATTTCATCAATTACCTTTTTTTGGTCATATGTTAAAAGAAAGGGGAAAGAACTAATAAAGGATTCAATTTTAGATATATCTATGTTTCTTATTAAACCATTATCTTCTTTCTTTCTTTTCATATTTAAGTAATTTATTTTAAACATAAATAAAAACAGTTCTTCATATTTTAACATTATTTGTGCTTTCTTCAGTTCTTCAATATTACTAGGATGATGCACTATCATAAGAGCATTTAATCTAGTTATAAAATTATATTTTTCTTTTAAATAATTTGGTAATAAATCATTAATTTCTGTTTGATAATTATTAAGAATTTCCATTATATAATTATTAATTATTTTATTACTTAGACCACTAGTTGTGTGATAAATTGGTTCAATTTTAACACTATTTCCTAATAATGTAAATTTTATATCTGATGCAATAATAATATTTTTTATTCTGTCATATTTTCCAATTATCACAATGCTGTTTCCAATTTTTAATTGACTTTTCAAGAAGGCTCTATTATAAATAACAATATTAACAACAACAGTATTAACATTAACTCTAAAAGTCATTTTATTCATTTTCCCTTTAAATCTTATAATAATAGGTTCGTTTTCAATAATTCCTTCAACAACCACTCTATCATTATCATTTACATTATTAAGATCTGTTTTAGCTAGCAATTCATATCTAAATGGGTAATGGGTTACTAAATCGTTAATACTACTTATTCCAATTTTTTCAAACAAAACAACAGTTTTTCTCCCTACGCCTTTTACCATGCCTAAATTATTCATCATATCACCACACTATATAAATTATTATATCATGCATAAATAATTATCAATCAATTTTATTGATATTTGACATTTAACATGTTCTTTGCTATTATAAAACGCAAAAAAGGAGGCACAATTATATGCGTTTAGGTGTCGAGCCATATTTTGTTCAAATTTTAATTACAAAATTAGAGACTATAAAGAAATCTCAATTGCCCAAAAACGAATCTTATGAAATGATTAATTCTTTTTATCAAGAAATGCACAATATTATTTTTGAAAATGAGGAATTTGATTTAATGAATCAAAAAATACACTTTAATCAATTAACAACTAAAACAAAATTATTATCAATTAAAATATTTAGGGTTGCTTTAACGCAAATGCTTGAAATTGAAAAAGATCCGTTTCAAATTGAAAAGATTGTAGGGAATTATAAAAAAATAGATACACTGTGGCAAATAACATTATCGCAACCAATTAAGCAATATAATTTACTTCCTTCTTTTAGTTCAGCATAATATTAATTGTTCTTTATTCAAACGGGCTTTTGCTAGTTTATTCTGTTGTATTGCAACGGAAAACACACAATTAAAAATAAATGCTTGACAAAACAATGTCTTTACATTATTATAAGCATCACCAATTCCCAATTAGGCGAATTGGTAGCTAGTATCACACTAGCCGACCCCTTTTTATTCTTAGAGATTATACTTGTTATAATCTCTTATTTTTATTTCTTTTTATACATGGTATAATTATTTTAGCAATTAATTAATATTATATGAAAGGTAATATATTTATGAAAAAAAAATTAGATGATAAAATAATAATGGAAATTTCTAATCTTAAAAAAAATTATGGTAATTTTACGGCTATTGATAATATTGATATAGTAGTAGAAAAAGGTGATTTTTTTGGTTTTATAGGTCCTAATGGAGCAGGTAAATCAACAACTATTAATTGTATATTAAATTATATTTTTCCTACCGAGGGCAGTATTAAAGTTTTAGGACTAGATGCTATTACTGATAGTGTCATAATAAAAAAACATATTGGCTTTGTCCCAGCCGATGTATTCTATTATGAGGAAATGAAAGTAAGCGATTTACTTAACTATTCTAATTCATTCTATAATACAACAGACAATAAATTAATTAAAAAATACGTAAAGTTATTTGATATACCGATTGATAAAGAATTTGGTGAATTATCTTCTGGCAATAAAAAGAAAGTAGCTATTATCCAAAGCTTATTACACAATCCTAAATTACTTATATTAGATGAACCAAGCAATGGTTTAGATCCTTTAATGCAAGCGAATTTGTTTAATGTTTTAAATGAAATAAGAAAAGATGGAACAACTATATTTATGTCTTCTCACATATTAGGTGAAGTTCAAAAATATTGTAATAAAATAGCCTTTATTAAAAATGGGAAAATTATTAATAATGGAAATATTAGTGATATTTTGAATAAGGAATTGAAATTAATTAGAATCACTATTGATAATATTAAAGATTTAAAGAAAGTACTAAAAATGAAAGACCTTCAAAATATAATAACGGAAAACAATATAATTAGCTTTATTTATAAGAATGATATTAATGAATTAATTAAAATTTTGAACAATTTTAATATATTAGATATTACTATTAAAACACCTGATTTAGATGATTTATTTATGAGTTATTATAAGGAGGGCAAATAATATGAATTTAATACAAAAGGAATTAAGAAACAACTTTAAAAGTGTGCTCTCATGGATTACAATTATATCATTTCTTATCGTAGTTATTTTATTACTCCATCCAATTGCAGTTGAAAAAATGGATATGATGAGCGAAATGATAGAGCAGTTACCTAAAGAATTATTAAGAGCTTTAAATATTAGTAATGAAACAACTTTCAATAATATTTTGCATTTTTTCTTTTATGAGCTTCAGTTTATACTAGTGGCTAGCTCAATATTTGCGGGGAATTTAGGTGCTAACATAATTGCAAAAGAGGAAAATGACAAAACAATTCAATTTATTTATTCTAAGCCAATATCAAGAAGTGATATTTTACTAGCTAAATTATGTGTAACATTAACATATTTACTATTATTTAATATTATTATATTTGGAGTAACTAGTATAACTATGAGTATTGTTAGCACGCAAACTATTGACTATTTATTATTACTTAATATATTTTCAAGTCAATTAATGATCCAAATTACATTTAGTTTAATAGGGATGTTAGTAGCTACTAGCTTAAATAAACCTAAATCGGCTTCATCTATTACTAGTAGCGTCATAATAATATCTTTCATGTTTGGAATAATATCTAGAATATCTGATAAAATAGCAAATTTAAGTTATATATCACCAATTAATTATTTATCAAATGATACCTTTTTAGAGGTTGGACATATGGATTATAAATATATTATAATAATGGCAATAATTTCTATATCGTCAATTATAATATCATTACTTAAGTACGTTAAGAAAGATTATAAAATCTAAATGTTTGAAAATGTTAATTAATACAAATTATAAAATAGCACCCCATTTTAAAGGGTGCTATTTTCGCATATTTTTAACTATTTTTTCTTATCAAACCATAGACTACTGATATCAGCATTGCTGCTTTCTGGAGTTGGATTTGGCAAATCAAACGTAACATTCATTGGCAATTGAAAAGCTGTACCAAAAGCAATGCAATTTCCTGGTTGTAATATTTTAATTTTTTCAACCATGCCACCAGTAATATTTGGAATCATACTTCTAATAAAATCCAAATCTTTAGGATGAATTATTTTAAATATTAAAAAGTTAGAACACTGTGATAGTGCGGTTTCACTTAATTCAGATGGCCTTTGTGATATCAAGCCCAATAAAATGCCATATTTTCTACCTTCTTTAGCAATACGATCAAATATATTATAACCTAATAAAAATATATCATTATCATTTTGCACATATCGGTGTGCCTCTTCTAAAATAATATGAATTGGAAAACTTGCTCTATCAGTAATTTCAGTTAAATAATCATATAATAATTTAGAATATATCTTAGTAATTATTTTAGCAAAACGGTCATCAATATAACTAATATTAAAATTAATTATTTGGGCTTTTTTACCAAAAGGCGTTTTAAGAAGTCTAGTTATAAACTCATTTCTAGTAACAAAATCTTTGTAATCAAAATATTTACTATAATTACTATTAAACAGTGAGTGTAATCTAACCTTTAATATATTAGCATAATCATATACTTTATCGCTATTTAAAACCCCTTCAGAAATTAGGGCAAAATCAAAAGCATCTTTCAAATGTTTTAATGTATATGAAAATGTACCATCTGGCAAATCCAAATGAAGATTTTCCTTAGTAAATTTAGTAAGATATTCTGTAATTAGTCTCATTTCATTTAATTTACCATCAGCATCAATAATTAAACAATGCCTTAAAGGTCTTCCGTAACCTTGTTGCACTACTTTACTATCCAAATTTAAATCTTTAGTATTAAATATAGTTAATACTGCAAATATTTGGTCTCTTATTTGTGTAGGAGTACTACCACTATATAATATTTCAAGTAAAGCTCTTGCAATAATATCATTCTTATAAATAATTACACTTTCTTCTTCTTTGGCAAATATCGAAACTAATCGAAGGGCTTTTTCTATAATAGGTAATTGAATATGGTTATTTGCCTCTAATAATAGTGCTATATCGTCAATACCAAGAAGCCAAAGAGGAATGCTTATAACTTCACCATCCGGAAAATTTAAATTAGTAGTGTATTTTTTAAAGGCTAAATCAGGTGAATATTCCTCTAACCTGCTAAAAGAATTATGGTACTCGCCATAAGCATCAAAAATAAAAATATTAGCTTTCGTTGGGGCATTATTTGCATTATGAAATGTGTTTTGAAATATTCTTGCAACTGAATAAGATTTTCCGCTTCCAGTATTGCCAAATATGGCAAAATGATTACTAAAAAAAGTATTAATATTAATATCAAGTGGATAGTCATTATAAAGAGGTATCTTTCCAATAGATAATATATTATGGGGCTCTAAAGAGGCTTTCCCAATAAGAATATCTAATTCATTTTGATTAATCATTCGGCAATTAGAATTAAATGAAGGTCTCTTAAATACACCAGGTATAAATTTATTGTCTTTTATTTCACCAACTAAAATAATACTAATTACATTATTAGCAACCCCTCTTATTTCACCGACAATTTTAAAATCCTTTTCCTCTAACAGGACATGATAATTAACCAAATTACTAATCTTTTCTACGCCCTCATTTAAAGAAACTTCTACCGTTCCGTCTTTAATCGATACTATTTTACCTAACATATTCAATCTCCTTCTAATTATTAAACGTTGTTCCTTTTATATTACACCATTTAATACATTTTTTAATTTTCTTATTAATAATTATTATATCGTTATCTATTATCATTTTAAGTAAGTCGCTACTTTGAAGAAGTGTAGGATTATCTTTATATTTTCGTCTTAATAATTTTCTATATGAGCTTAAATTATTAAGAACATTTGCATAAATGGCACAATCTTCTAAGTATGCAACATCGTTTTGATTTTTATATTTGTCATAGTTGTTCAAAAATTTTTTAAAAGTTTTCCACTTGACATATTCTTTATTAGCTTCATTTGTTCTTTTGGAATAACTATATATATAAGCACAAAATATTATAACTGTTATAAACATTATACCTATTAATAGCATATTAGGGTTTAAAAATATATTTAGGATAATCACCACAAGACCAATACCAATAAATGCATATGCATCTTGAGATATCGCCTCTTTCTTCTCAAAGAATGACTCTTTTAAACCTTCAATCATCGCTCTACTCATCCACTCTTTATATGAAAGACAGAAATAATTATAATCTACATTTGCTTCTCTTATAATACCCGTTAAAGATACATAATTTTTATACCCCACTCTTTTCATAAACCAATGAATTAAAAACTGTTCAGAACGCGTAAGAATGTTACCTCTTTCCTCATTATAATTTATAATATAATTTTTACCTTTTTTTTCAACAATCAATACTTTTCTTCTAATAAAATCCATTATAGTTGCCGTTAAACAATTATAACTAATATTACCACTATATAAATAATTAAGCTCAACAGGCGTTCTTTTAGAAGGAATACTGCCATCTCCTCTATCTATTTTACTTGTTTTATATTCTCTATCATGAAAGTAATATATATAGAAACTATAAATTAAAAAACTAATTAACCAAAAAATAGATATAACATTAATAATTAATAATCTTATTTCTAATGATGGATAAAAATATATAACTGCCCCTAAAATTAATAATAGTAATCGCATTATTATATCACCTATTCTTATAAACATTATAATATAAAATATAAGAAATGTATATAATTGAAAGTATAAAGTTAACGTAAAGTTGTGGTCTTAAGCATTGAAAATTGTAGTGCTTTTTCATGGCAATAATTATATTTTAACTAATATTATAGTCATCATTTTATGTTTATAACATACTTAAGCTTTAAAAAAATAAAAACCTTATAAAAAAGATAAGGTTTCTAAATTACTAATTATTTGTCAGCGCTTCTTCAATCGCCTTTTTAATCGCCATACTACTGACTGTGGCTCCAGACACAACATCAACATCCAAAGATTGTTTATTAATTATATCACCCACTATTACTTCTGCCATCTTTCCCAAACCACTTTGATGTTCATTAATTATAATATCAACAATCTTATGGTCCTTAACTTCTACTAGCACTACTACTTTTACTAATCCAGCATCGCACTTTCCCTCATAAATACCATCTTTTAATAAAGATAAATCAATATTATTCATTTTAACCTGAGGAACTTGAGCATTTAAATTTAGTTTTTTTATAATGGTTATCATAATAATAGTTAAAATCAATATACTAATTAAGGCTATCCAAATACCTTTAATTTTTTTGTTCATAACTTATATCCTTTACAATCTATTATTCACTATTAATCTTATTCAATAAATTGTATTTATAAACCATTATTCTGTTAGTTTTTTATAATAATTATATCTTCTAATCGCCTCTTCTTTATTTGCCTCTAATAATTCTTTAGCCTTATTAGGGTTAACTAATTTTAACATTGAATATCTTGTTTCATTATTTAAAAATTCTTCATATAAGTCAAAATTTGGTTCTTTACCATCTAAATAAAATTTTTGTTCAATTGGATTAAATCTAAATATTGGAAAATATCCACATTCTGTAGCCAGTTTTTCTGACTTAACGCTATTACTTAATCCACCTTTTATGCCGTGAGCAATACAAGGAGCGTAAGCGATTATAACTGATGGCCCATTATAATTTTCTGCTTCATTAAATACTTTAATAAGATGTTGCATATCAGCACCAAGAGATACAGATGCGACATAAACATTTGGATAACTCATAATCATTCTAGCTAAATCTTTTTTTGAATGTTTCTTTCCCGTTGATGTAAATTTAGATATGCTACCCTTTTTACTTGATTTAGAAGATTGACCACCTGTATTAGAATAAACTTCTGTATCAAGTATTAAAATATTTATATTATCATTAGTTGAAATTACATGGTCTAAACCCCCAAAGCCTATATCATATGCCCACCCATCACCACCGATTATCCAAACTGATCTAGATGGTATATAATCTTTTAATTCAACTAATTCTTTTGGTATCTCTTCATCATTTAAATTATCTTTAACTTCTTTAGTTATTAAATAATTATTTATATTGTCTATCCATTTTATAAATAATGCTTTAGTCTCCTCATTAATCTTATCCATATTATTTAGCATTATTTGTTTTATTCTATGTCTGATAGTTTCATTAGCGATAACCATACCGTATCCATATTCGGCATTATCCTCAAATAAAGAACTAGCCCATGGAATAGTAAAGGCTGTACTCGGAATACTTGCGCTATAAATTGACGAACATCCTGTAGCGTTTGCTATAACTAAGTGCTCACCATATAACTGGGTTAGTAGTTTAATGTAGGCGGGTTGTCCACATCCACCACATGCACCATTAAATTCAAAATATGCCTTTTTAAACTGGCTACCCCTTACGGTGTTTTCATCAATAATTCTTTTATCTTTTGTTTTCGTAATTAAATAATCAAATGATTTTTGAACATTCAAATTTTTTTCTTCATCAATTGGTTTCATTATCAATGCTTTATTATTTTTTATACCAGGACATATATTTACACATACGCCACACCCAGTACAATCCATAATTGATGGAACAACGATAAAAGATAAATTATTGACATTTGGTGCTATAAATTTTTTAACATTGTTTTTGATATAGTCTGGGGCATTATTTAACTCTTCATCATCAAGAATAAATGCTCTTATTACTGAGTGTGGGCATACAAACGAGCAACGATTACATTCAATGCAATTATCTTTTATGAATGACGGAACGTGCTCACTTATTTCTCTTTTTTCACCTTTAGTAGTACCTCCTACATAAGTGCCATCCATTTTATCAAGAAATGCTGATGTTGGAAGCAAGTTGCCCTCTAGGCGATTAATAACACTAAAGAAATCATCATTGACAATCTTTTTGCTTATTTCAATATTTTTCCATGATGAGTCTACTTTTACTTCTTTAATATGTTTTTTTGCCTCATTAATAGCTATCTCATTAGCTAAAATAATAGATTCGTCCTTCTTACCAAATCTTTTTCTTAAATCTTTTATCATTATTCTTTTTGTTTCATCATAGTCAACTATATTAGTTAACTGATATATTGCCATTTCCATAATGGTACTTATTTTATTATCTAAGCCGACTCTACGAGCAAGTTCATTAGCATTTACAATAAACATCTTGATATTCTTATTGGCTAAAGTTTTCTTTACATTATCTGGCAAATAAGAATTTATCTTATCTTCATCGTAAACACTATTTAATATAAATGTGCCATTCTCTTTAATCATACTTAAAATATCTAATTTGTTAATATATGATTCTTTAGTACATATTACATAATTAGGATTAGATACATAATAAGTTGATTTAATCGGCTCATTTGATATACGAATGTGTGACTTAGTAATGCCACCACTTTTTCTAGAATCATATTGGAAATAACCTTGAACATATTTGTCGCTTTGGCCTATTAACTTTATAATGCTTTTTGCAGCACTAATCATTCCATCAGAACCATATCCATATATAGAAAGTTCGATTGTATTCTTTTTATCAATATTAAATTTAGATATCGGTATACTTAAATTAGTTACATCATCATCAATACCAACAGTAAAGTTAGTAAAGTTATCATTGCTACTTAAAAAATCAAATACTGCTTTTATATGACTAGGATTAGTATCTTTACTTGAGAGGCCATATCTTCCGCCAATAATCAGGGGTTTATCACTCATATTATTAAATATACTTACGACATCTAAATATAGTGGTTCTCCTAAACTGCCGGCTTCTTTAGTTCTATCTAATACAGCTATTTTATTCACTGATTTCGGAAAAATTTTTAAAAAATATTCCTTACTAAACGGACGATATAAATGAACTTCAATAAGTCCTACTTTTTCTCCTTGATTATTCATATAATCTACTGTTTCTTTTATAGTTTCATTAACACTACCCATAGCAACTATAACTCTAGTAGCATTACTATCTCCATAATACACAAATGGGGCGTAATTAGTATTAGCTATTTTATTAATTTGCTCCATATAACTATTTACTATATTAGGTAGTTCTATATAATATTTATTTCTTACTTCAGTATTTTGAAAATAAATATCATCATTTTGGGCTGTACCTCTTGTTATTTTATTTTTTGGTTGTAAACTCCTATTTCTAAACTCATCAATATATTCCATTTCAATTATTTTTTTTATTTGTTCTTCATCTAATATTTCAATCTTTTGAAGTTCATTACTAGTTCTAAAGCCATCAAAGAAATGAAGAAAAGGAATTCTACCCTTAATTGAAGACAAATGGGCTACAGCAGTTAAATCATGTGCATGTTTCACGCTAGATGATGCAAGAATAGCAAATCCTGTCATTCTAGTTGCATAAACGTCTTGATGATCGCAGAAAATACTTAGAGCATGAGTTGATATTGCCCGAGCAGCTACGTGAATAACTCCAGGGAGTAATTCGCCGGCCATTTTATACATATTAGGTATCATTAACAACAATCCTTGACTAGAAGTAAAAGTTGTAGTTAAACAGCCCGCTTGTAAAGAACCATGCATCATGCCCGCAGCGCCTGCCTCTGATTGCATTTCAACTACTCGAACTTGGTCATTAAATATGTTTTTTTTGCCGCTACTACTCCATTCCTCCATAAGTTCGACCATAGGAGAAGATGGGGTTATCGGATAAATAGCAGCTACTTCTGTAAAAAGATATGCTATACGACTACAAGCTTCATTACCGTCAATTACTTTATATTTTTTCATATTATCTACCCTCTTTTATTTATTAATTCAATTATATTTTAACATGAGGGGCTTTCTTTTTCTATGTAATCCCAAAAATTCTTTACACTAAAAAAATATAAGAAATAAATCATTTCCTATATTTTTTCAATATTATTCTTTCTATCGGTCTTCTAATAGATATCAAAAAATCTTCATCTTCTAAATCAGCAGGCTCAACATAAATAGTATATATTCCCAATAAATTACCACCTAAAATATCAGTAAATATTTGATCGCCAACCATAGCTACTTCAGTATTATTCAAATTAATATATTTTAATCCTTTTTTAAACCCTTTTTTAAATGGTTTACAGGCATTTATTATAACATTTACATTCAGTGCATTAATTATCATTTTTTGCTTCTTTATACTGTTTGTATCCGAAACACAACATAATCTAATATTATTATCTTTCATATAATTAACCCAATCAACTAAGTTAGGTATTAATTCATATTTAGGCGTTAATATCGTATTATCTATATCTATTAATAATCCCTTTATATTATTATCATTTAAAAAGTCAACTGTTATATCAGTAATTTTATTTATACATATTTTAGGCAGTAACATTTCTTCATCCTTTCTGCTATTGAACTTCAATTGTGCAAAATATCAAATAAAATACTTTATTATTGATACCTATGCTTGTTTTGATAACTATTAGACTCTTCAATATCAACTAATGTTCTATCTACTCTTATTTTTTCTGTTTTAACTAGAAAATATAATTTTTCCAGATAACGACATATTTGAGACAGTGTACTATCTTCCTTAACACATGATATAGGATTTACTCTGATTGTATGTAATCCTAAAATATTACCACCTAAAACATCAGTAAATGTTTGGTCGCCAACTATTGCAATTTCTTGTTTGGAAATATTTATTTTTTCTATTACCCTCTCAAGTTTTATACTTAATGGCTTAAAGGCATTTATTATAACAGTAGCATTTAACTCCTGTTCAACATGCTGTTTTTTCTTCTGACAAATAGTATTTGAGAAAAAGCATATTGAAATATTATTCTCTTTCAATAATTTTATCCATTCATAAACTTCAAATACAATTTCATTAGTCTCTGGATTTATAATAGTATTATCTAAATCAATTAATAATACTCTAATGCCTTTATTAATTAAATAGTTTGGTGTTAATTCATTAATTTTATTAATATATAAATTAGCACTTAGTATGCTCATAGTATCAACTCTTTTCTTCAGTTGCCTTAGTATATAATATAAATTGAAAGAAAGTCAATATAATAAAGAACCATTACTATAAAACGGTTTTCTTATTATCATAATCTTACTGCGTTATTAATATAATATGTATAATTCAATAATTATAATTTATATATTCTTCAATTAGTTTAATCATATTATCAGTATTGCTTTTATATTTACTGGGCTGAAAATTTGTGGCTATTTCTAATGTTTTATCTAATTCATTAAAATTATCTAATGATAAAATATAACCTGATTGTTTAAATTGTTCAATAATTTGAAGTTGATGATCATTAGCAGCCTCATTATACTTTTTTAGTCGTCCTGCTACTATTATTTTCTTATTATTAATAAGCCCCTCCATAATCGACCCTACACCACCATGAGTAATAATTAAATTAGCTTTTTTTATTAAATCGATTAGTTTATCATTTGGAATAATAGTAAATATTTCCATATCATTACTTTCGTATTTAGTATACCCTGCTTGTACAATTACTTTGTCTTTTATATTACCTTTTTTAATTTGCATATCTACAGCGTCTAATAATCTTTTAAAACTATAATTTTGCGTTCCCAATAATACTAATATCATTAATATATCCAACCCCCTAATTTTGCCTTAGGATAAAGCTTTAACATACTCTCCCATTGTACTATAAATAAATTAGCTATAGGATACATAATTTTCCCTGTTAGTGTTTTAGTATACATATTAGCAAATGTCTCTATATAGATAATTTTACTGCCAAATAATTTGCCTATATAACATATAGGAACTGCAGTATGAGCTCCAGTTGTAATTATTATTTTGGGTCTTATTTTAAAATATAAGTAAATGCTTTTAAAAACATTATATGGAAATATAAAAATATAAGATGCTGGTTTTGATTTAGTGCAATATGTTAGGTATTTTACTCTATTTTTAAACTTATTATTTAATAAAATAGTCGACTTAGTCTTTTCAGTAATTATATAAGAATCATATTTATTAAACATATTTTTTAATTGTAATAATTCTGATAAATGTCCTCCTGTACTAGATATAAATAATACTTTTTTCATAATTTCCCCACTCTTATTGCATATTTTTTATATTTATGATTTCTCAAAAATTAAAAATCTTATCTATAGTTTAGTCTATTAGTCACCTTTTCGGATAAATAAGCTAATATTATTTTTTACTTCCTTATTGTAATCTTTTTTCCAGTCTTTATATAATTTCATGATTAACTCTTTATTTGTTAAACACTGCATAATTTTATCATATATTGCAATTACATTGTCTGCTTCATCAACAACAAGATACTTTCTTAATTCATGATTCTCCCAATAATGATGGTTATTACTAGTAATACAAGGAACACCCAACTCTAAACTCTCCAATGGCAACATGGGCGCACATTCAGTAAAGGTTACATAAAGGTTAACATCATTGTTACTAATTCTTTTTAACAATTCTTCTCTTGGAATATGGGTATCATATCCAATAATATTTAAACCAATCATTTCGGCAAATTCATATGTTTTCCCGTTTGCTGGCACACAGTCAACAATTGCATTAGGCACCAAGCTAGCGCCTGATAGCTGATTATAAAAATTTTTTACCCAGCGGTCACTAGATGCATATAAGCCAATTTTAACTACCTCATTACTTTCTTGTTGCTTTTTAATAAAATCTTGTTTTTTACTTATACAAACATTATTCATAATAAATTCCGCATTATAACCTTTTAATTTATAAAAATCTGCCATGCTTTTTTTAACAAAACCTATTCCATTTATAATTTTATCATTATGTAATTTAATAATTTCATTAAATCTTACCCAATCATAATCTTCTATATGCAAGCTATTACTACCATGCCATATAACTTTAATAATAATGTTCTTATCCATCTGTTTAAGAATTTTAGCTATTTCACCCCAACCAATTGCAAAACCGCTAAAGATAACAAGTTTAGGACTTTTGCAATATATGTTTTGTGCTATTCTCTTGCAATGACTATTAACATTAATTTCAGGTAGCGCAATTAAATTTTCAAACAGCTCTTTAGTAGCATAAGTCGTTCCTAACCATTTGGAATTATGAATAACAATATAATCTTTTTTCTTAATTTGCTTGTTTGCTTCATTAATGGTTCTTTCTATCTCAATTATTTTTTTATTATTAATTACTTGTTCTCTAATTTTCATTGACGGATATAAAAATATTTTAATACCAATCCTAAGCATATTTTTAAATACTCTCAGTATTTTTAATATTAAATCTCCCTTTTTTTCTCCAACAATACGATATAATTCTAAATTTCTTTTTTCCCCTTTTGGTATCCAACTAGCGCTATAATAATGTATCATACATGTATTATTAGTAAAATGACTGCCTCTATAATTAAAATTTATAGGATAAAAGTAATCTTTAGCATATACATGTATATTTCCAGCAAGCAGTTGATTTTTAGTATAATCTTTTTCTAATTTATATTTATCAATTAGCAATTTGGTTAAAATTTTAGGAATAGTGAATACGTACATAGATGCCTCATTAAAGGCCAAATCCTTATAAACATTAAATAGTTCATTAACAACATCATTATTTGCTTTTTTTGCTCCCAACACACCTACAGCTACGTAATCTTTAGATTCCCACCCAACAAAAAAATCATTATCTAATAAAAAATCAATTTTCTTTGTTAAAAGCATGTCGGTATCAAAATAAATACCTCCATATTTTTTTAATGCATATATTCTGGCAACATCCGATACAAATGCCCACTTTTTACATTTATATGCTTCTTTAGAAAAAGAAGTTATATTAACATCAAAATTACTTTCGTCCCATCTTATTATTTCATAATCTGGCAAGTATTTTTTCCAACTTTTAATGCATTTTTTCGCTAACTTGGGTAATGGTTTCCCTCCAAACCAACAATAGTGAATAATTTTTTCCATACTAAACCTCCTGTATTATTTTACTGTTACATTCTATATATGAAATTTGAGCAATATTATCTAATAAAAGGGCAATATTACTTATTTTTTTCATTTTTAATTCTGAAACTCATATCCGAATATATTATATCATTTAATGAGCATTGCGGCTCCCAACCTAATATTTCTTTTGCCTTTTTATTTGATGCAATAATCATAGCAGGATCGCCATCTCTTCTTCCTATTATCTCATAATTAACTAATTTAATTTTTTGAACTTCATTAATAACTTCCATTACACTAAAACCAGTATTAGACCCTAAATTAATTAATATTGATTTGTTATTTTTTTCTATATATTTTGCCCCCAAAATATGAGCGACAGCCAAATCAGAAACATGAATATAATCTCGAATACAAGTGCCGTCGTTAGTTTCATAGTCATTACCAAAAACATACACTTTATCTCTAAACCCAAGAGCAGCTTGAATAGTTACTGGAATGAGATGGGTTAAATTATCTTTTTTCAATCCAATCTCTAGGCTTTTATCTGCCCCCGCCACATTAAAATATCTAAAAATACAATAATTCATTCCGTAACGTTCACATACCCATTTAATCATTTGTTCACTACTTAGTTTGCTTGCTCCATAAGGGTTTATAGGGATGGTTGGGTCTTCTTCTTCACATACTGGTTTTATTGGTTCGCCATAAACAGCTGCAGTTGACGAAAACACTATATTTTTTACATTGAATTCAGTCATAACCTCAAGCATTATTCTTACACCTTCAACATTATTATAATAATATTCTAGAGGTTTTTCAAAGCTTTCTGGGACGATTAGCTTAGCCGCAAAATGCATTACAACATCGAATGATTTTCTATCACATTCTTTTTCAAATATATTTACTAATTGTTCTTTTATAGTTATGTCACCCAAATAAAATCTCGCATCTTTATGTACCATTTCTTTTAATCCAGTAGACAAATTATCTATTACAACCACTTCATGATTATTTCTTATTAATTCATATACAACATGACTGCCAATATAACCGGCACCACCAATGACTAAAATTTTCATATTGTTCCTCCTGTGTCTGCGAAAAATTATATCATAATCTATGAGTGTATATTAAATATCATTACCTATATAATAATTATTTTAGTTGCTATAAATATGTTATTATGTTAATGCGCACTTTCCAATCAAGCCTTAAAGCTATACCTGCTCTCATTTATTGATCAATCTTAAATTTCATAGTTTTTTTATTTTATACTATTTACGTTTGAACATTTTGACCATCTTATTGTATATGGAAACATTATATACATGAATAGGAAACGCGTTTTTTATTTCATAACCTGTTTTCAAATGTTGTTTCATTTTTGTGTATATATCTTCAATATTTTTCTGTGCTATTACACCATAATTATTTTCTATTTTAATATTATCAATAGTTACATCGACAGTCGTAATAATTGGCAAATTAAATAATAATGCTTCTAAATATACAACAGGAAATCCCTCATAATCACTAGTTAAAATAAAAGCATCTGCTTTTTTATAATACGGATATGGATTATCTTTAAATCCTAACATTTTTATGTGACTTTGTAAACCAAATTTATTAATTAATATTTCATATTCCTTGCTATTCTCACCAGAACCAATCATCCACACTTCAAAATCATAACCCTCGTCTAATAGTTTTTTACTCGCTTCAATCAATCTCGTTAATTTCTTTGATTTTTCTTCATGTCTTGCAACATTTAGAAACACTGTTCTAGATGGCTTGTCCTCACTTATTTTCTCTTGAGCTTGTTTCTTAATTGATTCTACATCTATAAGATTACCACATGTATTAGTTTTTTCTTTTAAATTTGGATATATTTTTATAAAATTTTCTCTTGCTTCCTCTGATACAAAAACAATATTATTAAATTTTTGTATTCTTCTACTATCAAAAAATATTATAAATTTTTTCACATTTTCATCGAATAAATAATAGTAATCTGAGTGTATCCAAATATAATTATTTTTTGATGCATATCTAGCTATTATTGAACCAGAAAAACAATATGGGGCATACGAGCAAGAAAAATCATATTGTTTATAGTTTTTTATAATTCTTTTTATTAAATTAAAGCCATTAATTAATTTTCTAATAGCCAATATGGGATGTTCAGATACTGCATATTCATTAATTTTTACCTGCTTTGGCACTTCATCTAGCAAAACACCTTCTTTTTTTTCCAATACTAAAGTCACATCATATTTTATGTAATCTATATGTGACAACATAGCTATCAAAGCCTTTTCTATTCCGCCAATTCTCAAATCGTATGCTGTAATTAAAAGGTTTCTCTTTCTCATATGTCACCTCTGCTCTATTAAATTTTATAAAAATGCTTATAAAATGTTTGCTTTAATTTTCGCACAAAATTATCGCTCATTAATAAGCTTATTATTTTTCTTTCAATCATATTTTTTCTATACCTTAATTGGTTTTTTTTATTTAAACTAATATATTTTAATAATACAGCATTAGCTATATAACTATTAAATATTTTTAAATTATAATTACTTAATAAATTATCATCATTTACTTTTCTATATAAATTATCAAAATGATATAAAATATCTTCCATCTGCTTAACTTGTTTTTGTATATTAATGTGTCTTGTTATACTATTTTCTGATTGATAATAATAATATAATATTTTGTCTAACATTAATATTTTCTTTGTTCTAATAATTATAAATGGAATTAATCCAAAATCCTCATGATATTTATTTGGTTCAAACTGAAAATTATTAGCATTCCAAAAACTAGTTTTATACGCATATATACAAGCTAATTCAAATGGAATTTTATTATTGACTAGTATTATAAAAGCATCGCAACCATTTAAGATTTTAGAATCTTTTTTTATATCATTATTAGTATTATAATCTCTATATACCTTCATATAATTAAACTTTATCAAATCTATATTTTCATTATCTTCTAATTGTTTATTAATATAACTAAGCATTTCTTCATTAATATAATCATCAATATCAACGAATATAATATAGTCTCCACTTACTTTGGTAATTCCTAAATTTCTTGCATTGCTTAATCCATTATTCTTAGTTGAATATAATTTTATTTGCTTATATTTTTCTTTATAGATATTTAATATTTTTAAAGAGTTATCAGTACTACCGTCGTTTATTATAATAATTTCATAATTATCATAGTCCTGTTTTAAGATAGAACTTAAACATCGATCTATATACTTTTCCCCATTATATACTGGAACAATAAATGAATACTTCATCTTACTGCCCCATCTGTTGCTTATAATAAGCATCACAAACTATATCTGGCTTATCAATCATCTTAACTAATCCTTGTTCAAGCCATACTGCTTTTGTACATATATTCTTAATTGCATCAAGTGAATGAGATACAAATAATACTGTTGTACCTCCACCAATCATTTGTTGCATCTTTCTTTTACTTTTTTCTTGGAAATTAATGTCTCCTACTGATAATATTTCGTCAACAATTAATATTTCTGGTTCAACAATGGTAGCTATTGAAAAAGCCAACCTTGCTGTCATCCCAGAAGAAAAATTCTTAATAGGCACATCTAAAAAATCATGCAATTCGGAAAAATCGACTATTTCTTGAAATTTATCTTTTATTATTTTCTCTGAATAACCTAGAATGGCAGCATTTAAAAATATGTTTTCTCTTGCCGTTAACTCAGCATCAAAGCCAGCACCTAACTCTATCATAGGTGATATAACTCCATTAACCACCACTTTACCCTTAGTAGGTTTCATTACTCCACTTACTATTTTTAATAATGTTGATTTACCAGCTCCATTAGAACCAACAAACCCTATAACCTCACCTTTATTAATATGAATATTAATATCCCTTAAGGCCCAAAACTCTTCTTTTTTTGGCTTTTTCTTAAAACTTAAAGTTGTTACAAATAGTTGTTTAAAAGAAAAGTTCTTTTCTATCCCTAAATTAAATTTCATTGAAACATTACTTAACGTTATCATCGCACTTCTCCTTTACACGTAATAAATAAATTTATCTTGATTTTTTCTAAATACAACTATACCAACCAATAAAAATAATACTCCAAATAAACCACACATTATAAAATTGTTGAGCGTTGGCACATTATTAAATAAAATGATAGTTCGTGCAAAATTAATAAATTGATATAATGGATTATACTGCATATAGTACTGTATATTATCTGGAAGCATGCTTATATCATAAAATATTGGAGTAAGATACGTCCATATAGTGAGTAATACACCATAAATATAAAATATGTCTCTAAAGAAGATTGAAATAGTTGATAAAATCAATCCCATCCCAAGCGTAAACATAATCATACAAATAAAAACATATGGCAATAATAAATAATAAATGTTAATTTCGCATTTAGTATCACCACTACCAGTAAATAATATTATTAGTAGCAAGGGGATTAAAGTAAGGAAAAAATTAATCGCCACAAATAATATTTTCGATAATGGGAAAATATATTTAGGAATATATACTTTGTTTATTAATGAAAAGTTAGATACTACAGAAGCCATTGCGCTGTTGCTAGCCTCAGTAAAATAATTGAATATTACTAATCCTGTAAGCAAATAAACAAGATAATTAACACCATCTACTCTAAATTTAAACATTTGTGAAAATACAATTGACATTACCATCATTGTAAGAAGGGGATATAAAATACTCCACATAATACCTAGTATACTTCTTTTATATTTTACTTTAAAATCTCTAATTATTAATTGCTTAATTAAAAAATAATATTTTTTAGCATTGTTTACTATATTAATTAAAATCATATTAATACCATCACTCCTCAAATTAATACATAAAATTTTTATCTAACATATATATTAACACATTTTTCTACTTAGAATAAATGAAACAATATATTTTAGTAAGCATTTTACTATTCATAATAATTTTTTTAAATATATTATATTTTTTAAAATACTTGTTATTTTTATAATTAGGAAATTTTTCTTTAATATATTCAAAAGTATAATCAATAAACTTATTCCTTAATATTTTATCATTTTGATATTTTTGTTGAATATTATAATCTAATAACTTTGATATATTTAAGTATTCTATTTCTTCTTTTAATATTTTATCTTCTTTAAAATAATCATTAATAATATCAAATATTTTAAATATATCAAAATTTCTCTTATCAATAGTCTTAGTCTCACTTAAATTCCTGATATTATAATTATAACAAAATTCATTTAAATATCCTACTTTTTCACTATGCTTCAATGCTTTCAACACAAATGGTAAGTCCTCAAATTTTAAACTTTCTTCAAACCATATATCATTATCAATTATCATATTTCTTCGGAAAATCTTATTACATGGACCATAATTAATATTAACTAAGATATTTCTATTTTCATATATGTTTCCTGTAGAAAATGATTTAATTTTTGTTTTTTCCTTATACTCATTATAATGCGTATAATAATTACCTACTACAATATCTAAATCATTATCTTTAGCATACTTATAATATTTTAAATACATATCTTCTTCTATGGTATCATCACTATCAACAAAACCGATATATTCGCCAGTTGCTTTTTGAATTCCCAAATTTCTAGTATAGCCAATACCATGATTATCATTTTCTATATATGTAATTTTATCTATATATTTATCGATGATATCATCTATTTCTTCCTTAGAACCATCGTTAATAACAATTATTTCTATTTCTTTCAAAGATTGATTAATAATTGATTCTAAACATCTTTTTAAATATTTTTTTGTATTATAAACAGGTACAATAACACTAATTTTCATTATATACTCTCCTTAAATGACATACATAATATTGCTGCTACAAAGGTACTAACGGCAGGTGCCGTGATGGTATGACCCACTACAGTTGCAATTAAAATTATAAGTATAATTGATAAGGAATGCTCATTATTAGCTAATTTTAATTTTTGATAACTAATAAGCATAATAGACATTAGGAATAGTGCAAAACCAATAATTCCTTGGCGATACAATATATCATTAAAATCCATTTCAACTAGTTTAGTATTTTCTAAATAACCAATTCCAAATAATTGATTAATAATATTGCTATCAGCATAAACATTGGCATTTTTTTCTAACAACTTAAAACGTGATCCAAATATAAAATGGTCTAATAACAACGGCGAATTAATTAATTGCCCGATATTATCTATGTTTAAATATGATGCGTGAATCAGAGCATTCTTATAAATTGGTGTGTTTATTATTAGGAATGCTGCAATTATTATACTAAGTGCGCCTACTGATATCACTTTGGTTATATTTTTTCTATTCACTATTTTAAATATATAATATATCAAGCATATTAACATACTTATAAAAGGTGTTTTTGTACCGATAATAACAATGGAAATTAAAATAATAGCAAAGTATAAACCTTTTTTAATATTAAAATTAGAAAATACAAAATTAAAAACAAATGGCAATATTATTGCAATAATTCCACCAACCTGATTAGCGGATATAAAATAACCAGAACTACCTAATTTAGCAACTGCATAGCTATTAAAAGCGGTGTTAGTTAAAAAAGCAAACAAAATAACAATTGAATATACAACTACAGATTTCAATAATATATTTTTATTGATAAAATTTTTATTTTCTTCATATATTGAATAAAACAAAAGAAAGATAATGGGGAAGTAAAAAGTTTTTAAACTCATTTTAAATTCAAAGAAACTAAAATCCATAATAATTAAATAAATTAAAAAATAAAATAGTATGCTACCCAATAAAAAAGATATAATTTTTTTAGACTTAGTATTATTAATAAAAATAAAATAATACACATAAAACAATAAAATAATCACTCTAGAAGATGAAACAATATTATTAAATAATTCATGATTTATTGTTAGGCCTAACATTAAATCAATAATTGGTTGTAATAATAGTATTATTGATGTAATTAAAATAATATTGTTTTTTAACCATTTATTTATCATAGTATCACCAATAAAATTATATCACAAAAAGATATTATCTAATAAAAGGAATATAATTTAAGTTAAAGTTTAATGGTATTTTCTATTACTTCCTTCCAAGTATTTTTAATGCTATCAATATTAAATAATTTGCTTTTTTCCTTTGCATTTTTGCCGAGGCTTAATCTTAATTCAAAATTATCAATAAGCTGCACTATTTTATTAACCATTTCTTCTTTATTACGTCCTGTTATAACAAAACCATTCACATTATCATCAACTATTTCTAACGCACCCTTAGCGCTATCATATACTATACAAGGTATTCCATAAGACATTGCCTCTATTAAAACTAAACCAAATGATTCAGTAAAGGAAGTCATTACATAAATACTACTTTTTAATAACAATTTATTAATGTTATCGCTATTCTGATACCCATGCATGATAATATTTTCTTCTAATTGATTTTCCTTTATTTTCTGTTTGATAATTTCTTTTTCTAAACCATCCCCAACAATATTAAGTTTCCATTCACTCTTTCTTAAATTTACTTCTTTAAAAACATCTATTAACTCTATAAATCCTTTTTCCTTGGATAAGCGTCCGATTGATATTAATTGTTTTTCTTTTAATGAAGAATTTTCACTAGGAATATGTTCTAAGGCTAATGGAATATGAATGCACTTTGTATTATGATTAATTATTTTTGAATAAAAATTATGTAGTTCCTGGGAAACCAATATTAAGTAATGAATATTTTGGCATGATTTAATTAATTTATTTATATACTTTTTATTATTATTATGATGGGAGTGTTCCCAAGCAATTTTTAATATTTTTTTCTTTCCATACTTACTTAACCAATTATTATGCATAAGACGCGTTGATATTACAACATCACTATCAATATTTTTAATTGCTTTAATCATTATATATTTTCGTAAAAAAAGAATTTTCAGACTCATAAATGATTGTTTTATAAAAGAAACAATATCATGTTTTTTTATGCTTTCAAACAGTTCCTTTTTATTAGGTTTTTCATTTAATAAATACTTAACTACTACTTTATCATTAAGGTTAAAAACAGGTTTATCATATAATTTATATGTGGATATTATTTCTACTTCATATTCATTGCTTAATATATTGGCTAGCAAACAAACTGCTTTCTCTATACCGCCATATCCTAAATGTAAGGCCATAATAGTTATTTTTTTCATATTATATCCTCATTTCCATAAAGTAAGTATAGCAAAAAAAGGGGCCTTTTGCTAGATTTTACTATGTAAATTCTTTTTTCTTTCCAGTTTATTTTTTGAGCAATATATTATATAATTAACAATAGAGGTGGATATTATGAAGAATACCAATAAAATAATAAATTATATCATTTTATCAATTGCCATAATAATAAGTGTCGCCTATTTTGTTTTCACACTATTAAATAGCGCAGACGATCTTACTCCATTAAAAAATGTTATTAATTCTTTTATGCTGGCAATATTTACTATTTTCTTTGCGATGATGTATTTGCATGTGATCAATTTAAAAATTAACAATAAGGTGTTTTTTTATATAACATCATTACTATTAATATTATTTTTAAGTTTCAATTTAGCAATTGATGCTTCCATATTGAAACTACCTCAATCAAAAATTATAGATGATTTTACAAGTATTAGCATATCTGATGCATTAGCATGGGCGTCTGGACTTGCAATACAAGTTGATAAAATATATGAACCAAGTGATACAATTCCAGCACATCACATAATTAACCAAACAGTAACCGCCGGAACTTTGGCTAAAAATGTTAGTAATATTCGTTTTACAATTTCAACTGGTCCTAACTATGATAAACAGCTTATTGTTCCAAATATGTTAGGTTGGAAAGTTGATGATGTATTAAAATATATAGAGGAAAATTTTTTGAATAGTGTAGTAATTGATTATGAGTTATCTAGTGAGGCAAAAGATATTGTAATATTTCAAGATAGAAATGGCTTACTTAGAAGAAGTGATACTATTAAATTTATTTTTTCCTTAGGTAATAAGGAAGATTTAATACCGGTGGAACTAATTGATTTAGCCGGCAAAAGTGAATTTAGTGCCACTTTATGGTTAAAACGACATGGTTTTAATTATAATATTAAATATGAATTTAATGATTCTATAGAAAGACATGATGTAATTAGTATGAATAAGCCAAAAAACACTATAATTAATCCTACTGAAGATACTATTGAGCTTTTAGTATCTAAGGGAAAGAAAATTATTGTGCCAGACTTATTAACTATGGATATTAATGAGGTTACTAAATGGATAATGGCGAACAAATTAGGCATAAAGTTTAGTGATAAATATGATGATAAAATTGAAATTGGAAAAATAATTTCTACTAGTCACAGTGCAGGTAGCGAAATTGAAGAGGGAACAGTAATTGATGTAGTAACATCAAGAGGCCAATTAAAGATGGAAGAATTTACTAGCCTATACAATTTTAGAGAATGGGCTAATAAATATAATGTAAAATATGAAGAAAGTTATATATTTAGTAATACGGTTGCTAGTGGCAGAATAATAAGTTTTTCTCATGAAAAGAATCAAATTATTGAAAATAATGCCGTTATTCATGTGACAGTATCACAGGGTAGAGCTGTTGTTATCCCTAACTTTGTTAATAAAAGTAGGACATCTATTACCAACACTTGTAGAACACTGGGTCTATCTTGTACGTTTACATATGGTAGTTTCAGTTTAACAAAAAGAGATTATGCTTTATCTCAATCAAAAACAAGTGGTCGTGAGGTTATAAGTGGAACTAGTTTATCAATTGTTTTAAGCAGGGGACCTGCTCAAAGATTTACTTTAATTCTTCAGGAAACATTATATACTTTTGGCAATGCAACTGCATCTGTTAATTCATTAAGAAATTATTTAAGTATTAACTATCCTGGTGTCACATTTAATGTAATTAAAAGACCTCATAATTTAAATTCAGGTTTACCTCATCCTGATTCTCCTACTCAAACAGGCATGACTGTTGAACAAGGACGAACATATAACATTTGGGTTGTAGAATAGTTACCTTTTATATTAATTATTTTAATAAAAAAAGTGAGCACTCATAATTCAATGAGTACTCACCATGCCACAGCAAGTAATTTCACAGTGGCAGTAATATTATATTCAAACTATTTAAGAAATATACATATTAAATTTAATGTTTTAAAAAATGTTAATAACTATATTATTAAGTATCAATAATAGGAAAATGGCAATAGTATTATAAGTGCCATTTTTTATTTTCTAAAAAGCGTTAGTTAAAACTCTGGGCCTACTATAAGTACTGGGCGGAAAGCGAAGATGCCTGCCGTGGTGCCTGCTGTAGCTCTTAAGTGGAACATGCCCGCCCCTGTGCCATCGTTCCAATGTCCCCCGCGTGCAAACCACGGCACGCTGAAGTGAGGCATAAAAGTATTATCGGCAAACCAAGAATAAGAGCCATCTGCATAACTACTAGTTTCCCATATAGCATCTCCTTTTCGTTCTACTGTTAAGTTATAATTGTTAGTAGCTACATCAGTTGAGCTCATAACATATACATCTTTATATCTTGAATCAGCATTTATTATTTGCAATCCACTAGTTAAACTAGAATGTCCATTATCAATATATGCCGATACGTATTCTCTGGCACTGCCACTCATGTCATATGCGCCAGTTATATTGCCATTTGTTGATGCCTGCATTCCGTTTGTTGTATGGTGTTGTTCACATACTGCCGCTGATGCTGCTGATGCGCTTGTGCCAGCGCATCCTGTTATATAATCGATATGAGGATTTATCCATACTTCTATTGCATC
>DBNY01000053.1 GCA_002299475.1 Caryophanales bacterium UBA660
AGTATAATTTTCTGTGTTATAATTTATACAATAAGGAGTGATAAAAATGGAATTGTTAATTGGGTCAGTGGTAATTCTTTTATTATTATTTTTATATGTAGTTGGTACTTATAACTCTTTAGTTACATTTAGAAATAGAGTAAAAGATCAATGGGCACAAGTTCATGTTCAATTACAAAGAAGGGCTAATTTAATTCTAAATTTAGTAGAGACAGTAAAAGGATATGCAACTCATGAAAGACAAACCTTAGAAGACGTTATAGCTGCTAGAAATAGCGTAACAAGTGCTCCTACACCAGAATCTGAAATGGAAGCAAATAATATGTTAACATCAACTTTAAATAGATTATTTGCATTATCAGAATCGTATCCAGATTTAAAAGCTAATCAAAACTTTCTAAGCTTACAAGGCGATTTAAAAGATGTAGAAGATAAAATTGCTTATTCAAGACAATTTTATAATGATAGTGTATATTCATATAATAATAAAATTGAAATGTTTCCATCTAATATTATAGCTTCAATGTTTAAATTTGAAAAATCTAAATTCTTTGAAGTTAGTGAAGAAGATGCAAAAGCACCTATAGTAAAATTTTAAACATGGCTTACTTATGTAAGCCTTTTTTTGAAGGGAATTAGAATGATGAAAAAAATATTGCTAACTATAATATTAATGCTAATTTTTATACCAAATTATACTGCATCAAATGGTACAACAAAATATAATTATATAGATGTTACTGTTAATGCTGATGGTTCTATGACAGTAAGAGAATATTTTTCATTAGAGGGTAGTTATAATGGTAGTTATCGCGATTTAAATTATATAGGGTCAGTAAATCAATTTAAAGGTGATAAGGAAAGTTTGAAAGGTAGTGCTATTTATAACGGCTCTTCTATTAGTGATATAAAAGTATATGACACTATTGTTGAAGACGGTAACATTATTTTAAATAATGAATTTATTAATAATCAATCAGCTTTAATAGGTGATTACGGTGTATATCAATTATTTAATAATGATAATGGTGTAACAGTAAAGATATTTAAACCATCATCTTATAATAGTGCATTTTATATTGAATATAAAGTCAATGATGTAGTAGTTATTCATAATGATGTAGCGGAGATAGCATGGAAGTTTTTTGGTGAAAATTATTTAGAAAACACAGAAAATTTGAGAATAACCTTTAATTTGCCAAATACTAATAAGAAACTTAGGGCATGGCTTCATGATGAAGTTTTAACAGGTAAAATAGAATTAAAAAATAATCACACAGTAGAGGCTACATATGATTATTTAAGTAGTAATAATTATACTGCAATAAGGCTTGTATTTGATAAAGAAGTAGTTCCTTATGCTACTAAGTATTCAAATATTAATGCTTTAGATAAAATATTAGAAATAGAACAAGAATGGGCTGATCAAGCTAATGCAAGAAGGAGAATGGCAAAAAGAATTATTACTGCCATTAACGTTTTTATATTTCTATGGTATGTAGGCTTAGTTATACTTGTTGTTAAAATTTATAAAAAATATGATAAAGAACATAAAACAAATTTTAATCATAAATACTATAGGGAGTTTCCTAATTCTTATAGTCCAGAAATAGTTGAATATTTATTTAAGAAAAAAGTAACGCCATTATCTATTTCTGCTTCTATTTTAGAATTAATTAGGAAAAAGCACTTAAAAGTAGAAATGATTAATGATAAGGATTATAAATTAATAAGAAATAATGATTCTAAAGAAGAGCTGACCGAATCTGAAAGACACCTAATTAAATGGTTTATAGATGAAATTGGCGATGGTAATGCAGTAACTACTAAAGATATAAGAAATGCATCTAATAATTATGATAAAGCTAATGAAATGTTATCTTCTTATGAATTATGGCGAGAAAAAATTTATGATATTGCTGAAAATGAAAAGTTTTTTGAAGATAATATTAATATTAAAATATTCCCAATTATTTATTCAGTATTAGGGGCAATAATTATCTTATTCTTAAATATATTTTATGCAGATAATATCTTTGGATATTCAACAATACCATTTGCTATTATATCTGGAATATATTTTGCAAATTTTACTAAAAGGACGATATATGGAAATGAACGATATCATGAGTGGAATGCTTTTAAAAGATTTTTAATGGATTTTGGAAGATTTAAAGATAAGGAATTACCCGAAGTATATTTGTGGGAAAAATACTTAGTGTATGCAACTGTATTGGGTATTGCTACTAAATTATCAAAAATTATGCAAATAAAACTAGAAAATATGAATATCTCATCTAGTATGAGAAGTAATTATACCTTCTTATATCTTAATAATATTATGATGGGTCATACTTTAACTACATCTATTACTAGTTCTATTAATAATACTATCACAAATGCAGTTGCTCATTCAAATGCTTCATCTGGTTCAGGACTTGGTGGTGGCAGTTCATTTGGTGGCGGAGGTTTCGGCGGAGGTGGCGGAGGCGGCCGTTTCTAAAGTGTATTTAAAAACCTTCAATATTGAGGTTTTTTCTTATATTTTTATTGTTAATCTTCCATTATATTTATTTTTATAAGTACTACGAAATAAATTTAATAATTTATTATCATTAATTATTAAATTTTTGCCATTTAATATAACATTTTTAATATCATAATCATCAATTACAGCAAATACTTTTCGTTTTAACTCTAGTAATGTTTCATTATTCAAAACTCCACTTAATTTTATAAACAATGTTTTCTTAGTATATTCCATTTTTATATTAATCATATATTTCTCCTATTTATTTTAATATAGCATATTTTAAATTACATTATGAGAGTTTCGACAAAAGAAGATAAAATAAAAATATATTAAATAAAGGCACTTGCTATTTTTAATTATTATTTTAGTGTTAAGTGATAATTAACCTCCACCACTTAATAATTATGTATGATATAATTACCTTAGGTGTAAGGGGTGGGTAATATGAGAAAGACATTAGCTATATTAATTGGTAAAACACTATTGTTTCTAGGAAAAAAAATAGATAGGGGAAGTTCTTTTCCAGGAAAAATAATTCTTAAAATATGCCCTAACATATTAGAATATATAAAAATGCCAAATTTAACTATAGCTGTAACCTCTAGTTGCGGTAAAACATCAACTGTAGCCGCTATAGCTCATGTTTTAAAAGAAAATGGATATAGTGTTGGTCATAATGCTTTAGGGTCTAATTTAATGTTTGGAATAGTGACTCTATTAGTTGATAATTGTAATATAACGGGCACAATAACTTGTGATGCTATTGTCATGGAAGTAGATGAACGATATACTAAAAAAATATTCACTACTATAAAGCCTAATTATTTAGTTATTAATAATATAACAAGAGATCAACCCCCAAGACATGGGCATTATCAAGTAGTATGGAATGATATTAGAAAATCATTTGATGACACTGTTCACCTAATATTAAATATTGATGATCCTAATGTTCATAAATTTAGTCTTGAACATAAAGGAAAAGTTACTTATTTTGGATTAGGTAAAAATGATTTATCATATACGAAACAAATATCTGATAATTTAGATATTATTTACTGTCCAAAATGTAATAAGAAATTAAAGTTTGCATATTTTCAATATGGTAATATTGGACATTATGAATGTCTTAAATGTGATTTTAAAAGATTTAAACCAGATTTTGAAGTTACTAAAGTTAATTTTAAAAAGTTAAATTTTATAATTAATGAGAAGTATAAAATAAATATGCAAAATGATGTTGTATATTATATTTATAATATATTGGCGGCATTTTCTTTAGGTTTCATATTGGAATTTGATCCCAATAAACTTAGTAATAGTTTGAATGATTTAACTTTAAAATATAAGCGGTTTGATAAATTAAAATTTAATCGTAGAGAATGTATACTATTAAGTAGTAAAAATGAAAACGCAACTAGTTATAATCAGTCAATGTTATATATTAATAGGCAAAGAGAAAGGAAAACCCTTTTATTTGGATTTTATCAAATCAGTTATCGCTATAATCATAAAGATTTATCATGGTTATGGGATATTGATTTTGAATTATTAAAAGATAATAATATTGATAAAGTAGTCTGTGTAGGTGATTTTGCTTATGATATTGCTAACCGCCTTAGTTATTGCGGATTTAGCGATAAAGATATTATTATAAGTAAGAATATGGAAGAAGCATTATTAAAAATAGAGTCTAAAACAAAAGGTATAGTATATGCTGTATTGAATTCTGATACTGAAAAAGAATTAAAGAAGTTAGTTAGTAAGGTGATTATATGAAATTAGTAATAGCGCATCTTTATTATGATTTAATGAACTTGTATGGTGAAAGCGGCAATGTTAAGGCATTAAAAAAATATTTTGAAGAGCAAGGAATTAATGTTAGTATTAAATTTGTTACAATTGACTGTGAAAAAGAATTTGATAAATATGATATTGTTTATATTGGCTCTGGCATTGAGACTAATAGGATGTTAGTGTTAGATGACATATTAAAACATAAAGAAGAAATTGAAGTAGCTATAGAAAATAATAAATTTTTCTTATGCACTGGTAATTCATATGAATTATTTGGTAAATATATAGAAGAGAGTAATCAAAAGAAATATAAAGCTTTAAATATATTTGATTATCATGCAGAAGATATAAACTTTAGAATTGTTGATCAAGTATATTTTAGAACCTCATTAATAAGCAAACCGATTATAGGATTTCAAAACCAAGGTTCTGTAATTAAAAATAATAATAATAATTTATTCGAGGTAATTACTGGTACTGGTAATTATCCAAATAGTAGTCATGAGGGCATCCATTATAAAAATTTTTATGGCACTTATGTAATCGGCCCAATACTAGTTAGAAATCCTCACTTTACTAGATATTTTATAAAACAAGTTATTTATAGCAAATCAAATCGATTTAAAATAAAGAATAAGAAAGATATAATGGGAGAAAAAGCCTACAATAATTTTATTGATAAATTTATAGAGAATAAATAAGAAATAGATATTATATTTCTTATTATGGTAACTGTATATATATTTAAAAGGAGTGGTGCTGTGAAAAAGATTATAATTATGCTATTTTTATGTATTGGTTTAACTGGTTGTTTGGTGGAGGATACTTTATTAGAAATATTATTAAAGAATGATTATGAAAAAGTTGATGAACAAATATTTAGGAGGGAAGCAAAAGGAGGAACAACCAGTACGTTTTACTTTGATAAAGAGAAAATTGAGAATAATTATTTTGAATTTGATAATGGTGTTTATAAAATAAAATATTTTTATAAACAAAATATTTCAAAAATAAATGAGTGTGTTTATGATTTTGCTACCGAAACATTACAACCTGGTAATACTGTCTGTAAAGAATATTACAATTTTCTCAAAATCATCAAGGATGTTTATGAAAATGAAATTATTAGATTAAATATATTAGAGGAAGAATTATATATATTACAAAAAAACTTAGATTAAAAACTCCCTTACAATATATTTTTTGCTTTTTTTTGTGATATAATTAAACTGGTTAAATGATATAATTGATTAAATTGATAGGAGGAATTTATGATAAGATTTAAATTGCTTTTAGTGTTATTGATTATAACTACAATTACAAGTTCAATGGGTCTTTTTGCCTCTTATATGCAAATTAGATCATATACAAATGTTTCTGTTCCAGCATTTAATGGAGACTGGTATAGCGCTTATGAAACAATTGATACTGTTAACATGGGAAGACATCATTATGTTGACAATGTCTCAATAACGCCGTCATACGATGATTTAGATATTCGTGTCCAGAAAAAAGATTATGGTTCAGGTCCTTGGAGAATACTTGAACATGGAAAAAGTGCAATTCTAACAGATAGTTTTTCAAGTTACGGACTATATATGCAAGGTGGACAATTCAGATTGAATGTTGATTCAAGGATAACTTACATTAGAGCTACAAAAATAAATACTATGAGATGGGGATTATTATATTAACATTTCAAATAAAACAATTATAAATAAATTATGTAGTATATAGCAGTAAAATAGACTTATATCATTTAACCATTGGAGGAAAATGCGATGTATCAATTTAAACTGTTTTTAAAATCGAAAGAATTTATTTTTAGCTTTCTAATTTTAAAAATGTTGACTATATATAATATATTTACTTATTTTGATCAAGCATTAATATTTAATAAACATATTTATGAGGGAGTTAATGCTTTTTCGTTTTGGAAGTATGTTAGAACTTATAATATTGGTAGTATAATTGTATTTATAACACCAATAATTATAATTATTAATTCTTTAACATTTTTTTCTGAAAATATAACTGGAAGCATTTTAAATGCTAGATTATTAAAGGAAAAATACAATACAATATTAAAAAAACTAATAATGCAAGCCTATATCAGAAGTTTTATTATACCCTTATTATTATCGATAATTATATTAATAATTGGATTGTTGGTTTTTCCACACACTGTTCCAGCAGAAAATTACGGTGATCCTTTATTAGATTTTTTTGACGAGGGAATAATGAATCCTTTGCTATATGTTATATATTCAATGCCGTTATTAATAATATATTGTTTTGTTATTACAAATTTCGGTCTGATTGCTTATAAATTTACTAAAAAATTAAATATTGCAATTATATTTGGATTTGTGTTAATCAATGTTGTTAATATTATTGTGGGTAATATCGGCACTTTTATAGCTAAAATCTTACCTAATATAAAAAGATTTCAACATTTTCAAACAATAAATATTTATGAAGGATATTCTATTCATTCTACGATTTTAAATGGCTATATTAATATAATAATATACTTATGTATATCAACATATATTGTACATCGTTTATATAAAACAAAGGAAAGTTTGGTGTTGGAGTTTGAATAATTATGAAAACATCATTTTACAAAGAGTTTTTTATTCACCTATGTATAAAGTCTTTATTATATTAATTGCCTTTATTTCATTAATTTTTATATCTAACAATAGTGGGTTGCCGTACGATAAATTGATTCTTTTTACATTCTCAAATAAAAATTTTTTAGCTCCCGTTTTTTATTTGATTTTTGTATTCGTTGTAATACAAATTTTAAATATTACAAATTCAAATAATGATCTTTTATTAAAGTTAGAGAACAGATTAAATTTTGTAAAATTCAATATTCGCATTTTAATAAAAGCTTCATTGATATATTTTATCGAAATTTTTATTATATTTTTAATAATTTCAAACTTAACGCCTCATGCGCCTTTTGTTATGGCAAAAGATTTAGGATATAATACGTATGATATTATCATTACTATAGTTCTTATATTAAAAATTTTTCTAACATTAGTTTCAATTGGCTTGCTAAATATAACTTTATATTTAGTGTTGCATAAAAAAAATATTGCATTAATTTTAGTGATTATATATATTTCTATTGTATATTTCTGTGATAAATTTTTATCTGATAATAATATTTTAAATATATTTAATCCTTCATATCATTCACACGGCGGCTACCACAGTAGTGATATTTATTTTAGCGTTTATAGCGGAATAATCTTTTTTTCAACATTTTATTTATTATGTTATTTTTTAATTAAAGCAAACATAAATAAAATACATTTAGGAATGGATGTGGTAAAGTGAGGGGGATTATAAATCGGGATTTATTTTTATTAATTAAAATATTTAAGGTGTATGGGTTGCCTATATTATTATCCATAATTTTATTTATATTTCTTGCTAGATCTGAAGTTGGTGCAAGGGAATTATTGTATGTAATTAGTGGTTCAACAAGTACATATCATTCTTTTTTTACTTTTTCAATTGGCTTGATAATTAATTCTATATTTATACTTATATCTTTATATATACTTAATTTTGATTTAGAATTATGTTATAAAGACATATTTTTAGGAATCAGTAAAAAACAATGGCTCTATGGTAAATGTATTTCATTATTTATAATTAATTTATTTATATGTCTGCTTATAGTAGTGTTATATTATTTGTATAGTATCTTTATTCTAAATAGTATATATTTATATACAGTTGAATTTATCCCAATATTGTTATTAAGTAAATATATTATTCAATTAATGTTTTTAATGTTTAATATTTTAAATATAAAAGGGAAAATTGTTATACCATATATTATTTTAATGTTTCCGGTGTTATCTAATACAAAATTGTTAGAATTTATATATGTTACAGACTATAAAGATGGAATGGACTTTATTATTGGAATTATTATTTGTATGTTAATTATTATCACTATAAATAAATATTTAACAAACATTTTTGAAAGGAGAATTTAAGATATGAAAATAATAATTAAAAACTTAACTAAAGAAATAGATAATAATATTATACTAGATAATATTAATTTAGGTTTAGAAGGCGGAAAGATATATGGTTTTATTGGTAGAAATGGTAGTGGGAAAAGCATGCTTTTTAAAACTATATGTGGCTTTATAAAACCAACAAGTGGCAGTGTTGTTGTAAATGGTGTAGATTTATATGAAAAAAATGAGTTTCCAAAGGAAACATCCGCATTAATTGACAGCCCAAAATTTATTACTTCATTATCTGGTTTTGAAAATCTCAAACTAATTGCATCTATACAAAATAAAATTGATGATTTAGCAATAAATAATATTTTGACAGAACTTAATTTGTTTGCACATAAAGACAAAAAAGTTGGAAAATATTCACTTGGAATGATACAGAAATTAGGTATAGCGCAAGTTTTAATGGAGGACCCTAAAATGATTATTCTTGATGAACCATTTAATGGACTAGAAGAAGAAAGTGTAAAAAAAGTAAGAAACATTTTGCTTGCAGAAAAGAAAAAAGGAAAACTAATATTAATTGCTTCGCATATAATTGATGATATTGATATATTGGCGGATCAAGTTATTAAATTAGATGGTGGCAAGATTGTTGATATATCAATTAAAAACTAATAGTTTTTTATAAAAAAGCAGGAAATAGATGGTGATTATATGAAATTTAAAATAGATGGTGAATTTTATAATGTTATTATTGAAAAAAAGAATAATAAAAATACTTATATAAGAGTTAAAAGAGATTTAACTATATATATTACTATTAATTATTTAGGTAGTCAGAATGAGATTGAAAATATTTTAAATAAAAATATATTATTTATTAAAAAAATGATTAATCGTGAAAAAAATAGAGTAATTAAGGATAGCCAGTATTATTATTTAGGAATAAAGTACGATATAATCACTATTCCCCAAATAGATAATGTAAATATTGTTAATGGCAAAATATTTATTGATGATAAAACTAATATAGATAAATGGTATAGAAACGAAGCAAATATAGTGTTTAAAGAAAGATTAAATTATATACTTGGATATTTTAACGAAAAAATACCTAAATTTAATTTAAGAATTAGAAAAATGAAAACCAGATGGGGAGTATGTAATAGGAAAAGAAATATAGTTACTTTAAATTTGGAGTTAATTAAAAAAGATATTAGAATGATTGATTATGTTATTATTCATGAATTGTGTCACTTTGTATGCCCTAATCATTCAAAAGTATTTTGGAATTTAGTAGAAAAGTATGTTCCTAATTGTAAAAAAATTAGAAAAGAAATGAAAGCAATATAAATTTATTGTATAATGTATTTAGGTGATTATATGCTTATTACAAGTGTTAGTAATGAAAGAGTTAAGAAGTGGTTAAAGTTAAGGAATCGTAAACATAGAGAAAAGACTAAACTTTATATGATAGAAGGTTTACATTTAGTGCTGGAAGCTTATAAAAAAGGCTATATTGAGGAATTAATATTAGAACAAAATGAGGTTCTGCCTATTGATGTACCGACTGTTTATGTGACTAATGAAATAATTAACAAGATATCACTATTAGAAACGTCGCAAAATGTGATGGCGGTATGCCGTATGAAAGAAGAATCTATTAATATAGGAACTAAATTATTAATTTTAGATAGTGTGCAAGACCCAGGCAATCTTGGAATGATTATAAGAAGTGCGGTTGCCTTTAATATAGATACTATTGTATTAGGAAATAATACAGTTGATATATATAATCCTAAAGCATTAAGAGCGACCCAGGGCATGTTATTTCATACTAATATAATTCATAGGGATTTAATTAATTTTATTGTTGAATTAAAGATTAAGGGCATTAGAATATATGGTACAAAAGTTACTCACGGTATGAATGTAAAAGAATTGAATATTAATGATAATTATGCTTTAATTATAGGTAATGAAGGAAGTGGTGTAAGTGAAGAAGTTTTAGAATTATGTGATGATTATTTATATGTAAATATGAACCCATTATGTGAAAGTTTAAATGTAAGTGTAGCTACTAGTATTATCTTATATCAATTTAGTAAGTAGGTGAATTATGGAATATATTTATATTGGATTTATTACCAATACTCATGGTATAAAAGGAGAATTAAGAATATTATCAGATTTTCGATATAAGGAATTAATATTTTTGAAAGATTATAAGTTGTATATTGGTGATAAAAAAGAATTATATATTATTAATCAATATAGAAAACATAAAAATTATGACATGGTTATATTTAATGGTATAAATATTATTGAACAAGTATTAAAATACAAGGGGAGTAAGGTTTATATTAATAAGGATGATTTTAAATTAGAAAAAAATAGCATTTTAGATGAAGAAATTATAGGTTGCGATGTCTATGAAGATAATATGTATATTGGGAAAGTGGTTGATATAATGAAAATATCACCTAATAATATACTAGTTATAATGAATAATAATAAAAAATATTAATCCCTTATATAAAAGAATTTATTAAAGAAATTGATGTTAATAATAATAGATTAAATATTAAATCAATTG
>DBNY01000015.1 GCA_002299475.1 Caryophanales bacterium UBA660
TACTAGTTATAATGAATAATAATAAAAAAATATTAATCCCTTATATAAAAGAATTTATTAAAGAAATTGATGTTAATAATAATAGATTAAATATTAAATCAATTGAGGGAATGATATAATATAATAAATTAAATAAGGAATGATGAAAATGAAAATTGATATATTGACGTTGTTTCCAAATATGTTTTCTTCCTTTTTAAATGAGTCTATTATTAAAAGGGCAAAGGAAAATAGGAAAATAGAAATTAATATCCATAATATTAGAGATTTTTCAATTGATAAGCATAAAAAAGTAGATGATTATCCTTTTGGTGGCGGATATGGCATGGTTCTTATGTGCCAGCCGGTATTTGAGGCAGTAAATAGTTTAAAAAGTGAAAATACTAAAGTGATTTTGATGACGCCCTCAGGAGAAGTATTTAATCAAGATAAAGCATATAATTTAAGTAGGGAAGAACATATAATAATTATATGTGGTCATTACGAAGGTTTTGATGATAGAATTAGCACTTTAGTTAATATGGAAATTAGTATTGGTGATTATATTTTAACCGGCGGCGAAATACCTGGTATGGTAATTACTGACGCAATTATAAGATTAGTAGATGGTGTTATAAATAAAGAATCATTAGTGGATGAATCTTTTAATAATGAATTGTTAGATTATCCAAATTATACAAAACCAAGAGAATTTAACGGTCTTTTAGTCCCAGAAATTTTATTAAGTGGCAATCATAAAAAAATTGCTGAGTGGCGCTTAAATGAAAGAATTAAAAGAACTAAAGAAAAAAGACCAGATTTATTAGATAAGTAGGTGGCATAATGAATCGCGATAGAGTAAAGAGATGGAGTAGTTCAGTAAGATATTATAAATTAGTAAGATTGAAAAAAGAAAAATATTTTATTGAATCTTTTAATGCCGAAGCATCTTATTATAGTTTTTACCCCAAGAAAAAAAATAGCTTAGATATGATTAATGTGAATAGAATAACGATTTATTCATCAATATTATTTGAAAAAATTGTGGAGAAAAAAAATAAAAAGAAAAATGATGAAAGATTAGAGGAAATTACTAAGTTAAAGAAGGAGATGTTTTCCTTGAAGGAAAAAGAAAAGGAAGAAAAAATGGGGGTTAGAAAAAGCAGATGAATTTGCTTGCTATAATTATTTAATTATGGTAATATCATATTTGTTATAAAAAGAAGATCCGCTATTAGATATATGATCTTTGGTTAAAGAAGGAGAGATTTGTGATGAATATTATCGACAAAATTACGAAAAAGTATATGAACCCTAGTATTCCTGAATTTAGAGTTGGGGATACTGTAAGTGTTGGAGTTAAAATTATTGAAGGAAAGCGCGAACGTATTCAAGCGTTTGAAGGCACAGTTGTTGCTCGTAAAGGAGCAGGAATTAATGAAACTTTTACTGTTAGAAAACAGTCATATGGTGTTGGTGTTGAAAGAATATTTCCAGTTCATTCACCAAAGATTGATAATATAACAGTATTAAGAAAAGGTATAGTGCGCCGTGCTAAATTGACTTTCTTAAGAAAATTAGCAGCTCAATATCGAATTGATGAAAGAATGTAAAATAGGGGTTGCACCTTATTTTTTTCTAAAGGAGAATATATTTATGCATATATTGAAGGAATTTTTATCATATATAATAATTATTGTTCTTGTTATTATAATCAGAGCTTTTATTATTACTCCAGCTCAAGTTATAGGTTCATCCATGGAACCAGCATTAAATGAGAATGAGATTAT
Organism: Caryophanales bacterium UBA660; assembly: GCA_002299475.1. Classification (GTDB taxonomy): domain Bacteria; phylum Bacillota_I; class Bacilli_A; order RF39; family UBA660; genus UBA660. The sequence continues at coordinate 1,770 of DBNY01000015.1, forward strand.
ATTATTAAATAAAATTAATTATAAAATAAATGATATTAAACGATTTGATATAGTAGTAGTAAGAACAAATAATAAAAAAGATTTTGTGAAAAGAATTGTAGGATTACCTGGTGAAAAAATAGAATATAAGGATAATAAATTATATGTTAATGATGTTGTTGTTGAAGAACCTAATATTATTAGGGAATATACTAGTGATTATATATTAGATGGCATAATCCCTAATAATAAATATTTTGTGATGGGTGATAATCGCATTAATAGCATTGATAGCAGGTCATTTGGTTTAGTTGATAAAAATAATATTGTTGGAAATGCTGCATTCCTGATATATCCTTTTGAAAGATTAGGAAAAATTGAGTAAACAATAGATATCTATAAATTATAGGTGTTAATTGTTTTTTTCTTTGTTATAATATTAAAAAGAAAGAGGTTTTATTATGAATATTAATTGGTATCCTGGGCATATGGCCAAAACTAAAAGAGAAATATTAGAAAAATTAAAAGTGATTGATATTATATATGAGGTAGTAGATGCAAGGATACCTTACTCTTCTAAAATAAAAGATATTAGTAATCTTATAAAAGATAAGCCTAAAGTGCTAATATTAACTAAGATTGATTTGTGTGATGTTGCTGAAACTAATAAGTGGATTATTTATTATGAAAAGTTAGGTTATAATGTTATAGGTGTAGATTTAATTAATAGTACAAAAGTTAAACAGATAATAAAATTAACTAACGATTTAATGAAAAGGAAAGAGTTAAGAAGAGAAAATAATGGTCTTTTAAAGCGAAAATATAGGGTGTTAGTTATTGGGATTCCTAATGTTGGTAAGTCAACATTAATTAATCGTATTGTTGGAAAAAAGGTAGTAGAGGTTGGTAATAAACCAGGTATAACTAGGCATTTAGGTTGGATTAGAATTAATGAAGAATTGGAATTACTGGATTCTCCTGGGATATTGTGGCCTAAGTTAGATGAGAAGGTGGTTGCTTTAAACTTAGCTGCTATGAGTGCTATTAAGGAAGAAGTGCTACCAATTGAAGAGGTGAGTATATATATACTAGATATGCTTTTTAAATATTATCCTAATAGTTTATATAGTAGATATGGCATTACTAATGTAAGTAGTGATACTAGTAATATGTTAGATATTATTGGCAGAAAAAGAGGAGCACTAGTAAATGGTAAAGAAATAAACTATAGTAAGGTATATACAATTATTTTAAGAGATTTAAGAGATGGTTATTTTGGAGGAGTTACTTTTGATAGACACGAATGATTTATATCAATATGAAAATGAACTATATAATAAAGGAATTGAATATGTAGCTGGAGTTGATGAAGTGGGAAGAGGTCCTCTAGTGGGCCCGGTTGTTGCCGCTTGTGTTGTATTACCTAAAGGATTTATATTAAATGGATTAACTGATTCAAAGAAATTATCCGCAAAAAAAAGAGATGTATTTTATGATATTATTACAGAGTGCGCATTAGGGATTGGAATAGGTATTATTGAAAATAAAATAATAGATGAATTAAATATTTATCAAGCAACTAAGATGGCTATGATTAATGCTATAAATAATAATCAATGCAAAAAGGAACATATTTTAATAGATGCAATGAAATTAGATATTGATATGCCAACTACTTCAATAATTAAAGGAGATAGTAAAAGCATTTCAATTGCTGCTGCCTCTGTTATAGCTAAAGTAACAAGAGACCGTATGATGAATGAATTAGATATTAAATATCCAAAATATGGATTTAATAAACATAAAGGGTACCCGACTAAGAAGCATATTGAGGCTTTAAATAAATATGGTATTTTGGAAGAATATAGAAAAACATTTTCTCCAGTATCTACTATTTTGAACAAAAAAAAGGAATATAATAATTGATAAAGAAATAAATATATATAAAAAATATTATAGATTGATTATTGACAAATTAATATTATATGCGTATAAATATAAAAGAGTAAAGGAAGTGGAAAAATGATTAAGGCTTTGGTTATTGTTGAGTCTCCAAGTAAATCTAAAACAATAGAAAAATATTTAGGCAGTCAATATAGTGTAGTATCTAGTAAAGGCCATATAAGAGATCTTTCTACTAGTGGTAAATATGGTTTTGGTGTTGACATAGATAATAATTTTAAACCTAATTATATAATTATTAGGGGAAAGAAAAAAACAGTAGATGAATTGAAAAAAGAGGTTAAAAAAGTTGACAAGGTTATTTTAGCAACCGATCCTGATAGAGAGGGAGAAGCGATTAGCTGGCATTTAAAAGATGCTTTGAATGTTGATGATAGTAATTATGAAAGAGTTATATTTAATGAAATTACTAAAGAAAAGGTAATTGAGGCTTTTAATAATCCAAGGAAAATTGATGATAGTTTAGTAAAATCTCAAGAGGCAAGGCGAATATTAGATAGAATTATAGGGTTTAGATTAAGTAAATTAATGCAAAATAAGACAGGTGGCAAAAGTGCGGGCCGAGTTCAATCGGTGGCTTTAAAGTTGATTGTTGATAGGGAAAGAGAAATTGAAGCTTTTGTGACCGAAGAATATTGGAGTATAGTCGCTAAATTTAAGGATTTTGAAGCTAGTTTAGAAAAGTTTAATAATAAAAAAATAGATATACATAATGAATTAGAAGCTAAAGAAATAAAAAGCAAATTATCTAATGCATTTAAAATAGATAATATAGAGAAAAAAGCAAAAAATAAGAAGGGTAAAATGCCGTTTATTACTAGTACATTACAACAAGATGCATCAAATAAACTTAATTTTAGTGCCAATAAAACGATGAATCTTGCTCAAAAATTATATGAAGGTATTAAATTAAAAGATGAGACAGTAGGACTTATAACTTATATGAGAACTGATTCTACTAGATTATCAAGTGATTTTATTAATAACGCATTTCAACATATTGCAACTACATATGGTAAGGAATATTTAGGAGCAGTGAAAGTAAAAAAGGATACTAATAATGTTCAAGATGCTCATGAAGCGATTCGTCCGACTAGTGTTAATAGAACACCAGATATCGTAAAACCATATTTGACTAATGACGAATATAAGTTATATCATATGATCTATACTAGGGCTCTTGCTTCTCTTATGAAAGATGCCAAAGTATCACAAACTATTATTTTATTAGATAATAATGGATATACTTTTAAGGCAACAGGTCAAGAGTTAGTATTTGATGGATATTTAAAAATATATGCTAATTACGAAGATACTGAAGATAAAATTTTACCACCTCTTGAGAAATATCATTCTTCAGTTTTAGTATCTGAAGAAATTGAACTAAATCAACATTTTACTAAACCACAGCCAAGATTCACAGAAGCAAGATTAATTAAAGAAATGGAAGAATTGGGGATAGGCAGACCATCTACCTATGCTAAAATAATAGATACTTTAAAAGAACGAGATTATGTATTAGTTGTTGAAAAAAAATTTAAGCCAACTGAAATAGGTGTTATTATTACTGATAAATTGCAGGAGTTTTTTAAAGATTTAATTAATGTAGAATATACAGCGAAGATGGAAAGTGATTTAGATAATATTGCAGATGGCGGTACTATTTGGTATGAATTGTTAGAACAATTTTATAAACAGTTTGAACCTAATGTAAAATTAGCGTTTGATAAAATGGAAAAGAAAGAACATCAAAAAACCGGTGAGGATTGTCCATTATGCGCTCATTCATTAATTATTAGAAAGGGCAAATACGGCGAATTTGTTGCATGTAGTAACTTCCCAAATTGTAAATATATAAAAAGTGAAGAAAAGCAAAAAGAAATAGTTGCCGACTGTCCTAAGTGTGAAGGAAAAATAATTAAAAAGCAAACAAAAAAAGGCAAAATATTTTATGGATGTGATAACTATCCTAAATGTAATTTTGCGTCATGGGATAAACCAATTGATGAGAAGTGTGCTAATTGTGGGTCTTTACTGGTTGAAAATAAAAATTTAATTAAGTGTTCTAGTTGTGATTTTAAAAGATAGATTCCTCTATCTTTTAAATAATTCTAATAATTTTATAGTATTATAATTATATGGAAAGTATTCAAAAAGTGATAAATTTTGTACAATAAATTTTAGTAAAGGTTATTTATATAGTGACTTCCAAATCATTATACACAATTTGTTAGTTCCATTATTTGACAGATAATAATTTTCAAGTTATAATAACTGTTCAAAAGAGGTGTGGCACAATGAGAAGGATGAAAAATAAGATTTATTTTATAATTCTAATTGATCAAGATGGTAAATATTATGATTTAGAAAAACAAACATTAGATAAAATTGATGATTTGACACAAAAATATAATAATTTTCAAGCTATGAAAGACGACCTCGATATTTCTGACAACATTGTTAATGCTATTATTGGATACCAAAATAATGATAAGATACTTTATATACCACTTTTGTATAAAAAAGATTACAAAATTTTATCTTCTGCTAAAGAAATTGAAGAAGAAATATTAAATTACACAACTCAATCTAAGGAATTTAGAGAAAAAATATCTATAAAATATCTTAATAGTGATAATAGTGAATTAGCAAAATGTGCTAATATCATTTATAATGGTCCAGATAACACCGTTATAAAAGTTAGTGAATACTATACAAAGCCAAAAGTTACTTTTGAGGATATTAGAGAAAATACTAAAATATTATTAGGAATATTGTTTGAAAAGAAAAAGGGCGGCAACTATAGAAAGTATAGAGATTTATATTTAATAATTAAAATGTTTAAAGAAAAGAGAAACAGATTAATTAGTGAAGTTGTTATTGCCACAATTCGAGAATCTGATCTTAAGGCCGAACAAAAAGATAAAGAAAACAAGCTTAAGCAAGAAATGATAGTAAAAGAATTTATGATAAATAGCCAAGTGCAAATGGAAATGAATAATAATATTTCGCCTGGCACTTGCTTGCGTCACTTTTTATATCGTATGGACCACAGCCTTTCTGATGAACAAGAAAAAAATAATACTTCAAAGATAAAACAATTAAAGTTGTTTTAGAAAACATACTTACATATAGTTTGTAAGTTTTTTTTATTGTGATAAAATAATGATAGGTGATAATATGAAAAAAATGATTGAATCTTTTTTATCTTATTTGGATTATCAGAAAAATTATTCTAACCATACTATAATTAATTATGAAAATGATATTAATGACTTTTTATTATTTGTAAATAATCAAAATATTGAGTTGAAGAAAGTTACATATTCTGATATAAGATTTTATTTAATGGAATTATATAATAAAAATTACTCAAGAAATACTGTGTCAAGAAAATTGAGTTCTCTTCGAAGTTTTTACAAGTATTTATTAAAAGAAGAGCAAATAAAAGAAAATCCTTTTTCTTTAGTTTCTTCTCCTAAAAAAGAACAACATTTACCTAAATTTTTATATTATGAAGAATTAGAAAAACTATTTTCAACACCTAATATTAATAATGTTTTAGGGCAAAGAAATTTACTCATTCTTGAAATGTTGTATGCCACTGGTATGAGAGTTAGCGAACTAGTTAATATTAAAATTAAAGATATTGATTTTTTTAACAAGACGATTAGAATTATAGGTAAAGGTAATAAGGAACGCATTGTTGTTTATGGTATATATTGTGAAGATATATTAGAGAAGTATATAAATGATGCTAGGAATAAACTGTTAAATAATAATAATATAAATACATTGTTATTAAATAATAGAGGCAAATCATTAACTGATAGAGGGGTTAGATTAATAATTAATAACTTAATGAAGCAATCATGTATTAATACTCACCTAACACCTCATACTTTAAGACATACATTTGCAACTCACATGCTAAATGAAGGTGCAGATTTATTAACGGTGCAAGAATTATTAGGACATGCTAACTTGTCAACAACACAAGTTTACACTCATGTAACTAATGAACGTTTGCGTGAAGTATATTTGCATTCTCATCCTAGAGCTCGTAAATAATTATATGTAAAGTCTATTTAATATAATTGTTCAGAGCCATTGTATTTGATATACTTTTATAAATAGGATTAAAATGAAGGAGCGGTATAAATGTTAAAATATGTTTATTCTTTTGAAGAAGGAAATAAATCGATGAAAAATTTGCTTGGTGGAAAGGGTGCTAATCTTGCAGAAATGACCCATATTGGGCTTTCAATACCAAGAGGGTTTGTTGTTACAACTGAAGCCTGTAATGAGTATTATAAAAATAATCAGATTCTTTCTAATTTCATTATAGAAGAAATTTATAGTAAAGTTAGCGAGTTAGAGATTAAAAGTGGTAAAAGGATGGGCGATGCTACAAACCCATTGTTAGTATCAATTCGTTCAGGCGCTAGAGTATCAATGCCTGGAATGATGGATACAATTCTTAATTTAGGTATGAATGATGATGTGGTACTAGGTTTAATAAAAATAACTAATAATCCTAGGTTTGTGTATGATAGTTATCGACGATTTATTCAAATGTTTTCAGATGTCGTTAAAGGATATTCAACTTCTGAATTTGAAAAAATAATTGACAATATAAAACAGAAAAGAGGGGTTTCTTTAGATACTCAATTAACATCAGAAGATATGATGCAAATTGTTAGCGAATTTAAAAAAATATATCGAAACTATTCTCAAGAAGACTTTCCGATGGAACCTAAAGTACAATTAATTGAAGCAGTAAAGGCAGTATTTAGGTCTTGGAATACAGAAAGGGCTATTACATATCGAAAATTAAATGATATTGATGGGGCATGGGGTACGGCCGTTAATGTTCAAGAAATGGTATATGGCAATAAAGGGGAAACATCTGGCACTGGTGTTGCATTTACTCGCAACCCGTCAACTGGTGAAAATAAAATATATGGTGAATATTTAATGAATGCCCAAGGAGAAGATATAGTTGCAGGAATTAGAACGCCTCAATCTATTGAAACCTTGAAAGAAATATTGCCAGATTGTTATAATGAACTTATCAAAGTTGCTAACATTTTAGAAAAACATTACAAAGATATGCAAGATATTGAATTTACTATTGAGGATAAAAAATTATACATATTACAAACAAGAAGTGGGAAGAGAACAGCTGTTGCTTCATTGGAAATTGCTATAGATTTAGTAAATGATGGTTTAATTACAATAGAGGAAGCTTTGCTTAGAGTAAATCCTAAACAATTAGATCAATTGTTGCATCCAACTTTTAATCCTGCTTTATTGCCCAATTTAAAGCCAATTACTATTGGGTTGCCTGCTTCTCCTGGATCAGTATCTGGTAAAATATTTTTTACAGCTGATAGCATATTTAAAGCAAAGGAGAATGGAGAAAAAGATTTAATATTAGTACGTCTTGAGACTTCACCAGAGGATATAGAGGGAATGTATATTGCTCGTGGCATATTAACTATTAGGGGTGGTATGACTTCTCATGCTGCGGTTGTAGCAAGAGGAATGGGAAGATGTTGTATATCTGGATGTAGCGATTTAATAATTGATGAAGATGCTCAAGAGTTAATTACCAAAGATGGCAAGAGGTTTAAAGAAGGAGATTATTTATCGTTAGATGGAACTACTGGTTATGTGTATGGCGAAAAAATTGAAATGATAGAGCCACAAATCAGTGGTAATTTTGAAAAATTTATGAAATGGACAAATATTAGAACTTTAAAGGTAAGAGCTAATGCCGATACAAAACAAGATGCTATTTTAGCAATGAAATTTGGAGCAGAAGGAATCGGTTTGTGTAGAACAGAGCATATGTTTTTTCAAGAGGATAGAATTGGGATTGTTCGTGAAATGATTATTGCTAAAACAAATGAACAAAGAGAAAGGGCATTAGAAAAGTTGCTTCCAATTCAAAGAAATGATTTTATTGAAATTTATAGAGAAATGAGAGGACATCCTGTAACTATTCGTTATTTAGACCCTCCACTTCATGAATTTTTACCACACGATAATGAAGATATTAGTTTCTTAGCTAATGAACTTAATACTGACTTTAATACATTAAAACAACATATAGTATCATTAAAAGAGGCTAATCCAATGATGGGACATAGGGGATGTCGTATAACTATAACATATCCAGAAATATTAGTAATGCAAACAAGGGCCATAATAGAGGCGGCTATTTTAGTTAATAAAGAAGGAATAAGGGTTGAACCAGAAATAATGATTCCATTAATTAGTGATATTAATGAATTGAAATATATTAAAAAAATAATTATAAAAACTATCAATAACATATTTGATAAACATAATATTAGTTTAAAATATACAATTGGCACAATGATTGAGGTGCCTAGAGCAGTTCTTATAGCTGATGAAATAGCAAAAGAAGTTGATTTCTTTTCATATGGAACTAATGATTTAACTCAAATGACATATGGTATAAGTCGTGATGATGGAAGCAAATTTTTAAATGATTACTATAGCAAAAATATATTTAGATATGATCCATTTGTTAGATTAGACCAAAGAGGTGTAGGAGAATTAATGAAAATATCTAATCAAAAAGGAATAGCTAGTAATCCTATTATTAAGTTAGGCATTTGTGGAGAACATGGCGGCGATCCAGTATCAGTGGAGTTTTTCCATGAAATAGGGCTTCACTATGTATCTTGTTCGCCTTATAGAATCCCGATCGCTAAATTAGCATTAGCACAAGCTAAAATAAAGGAAAATCAAAAGAATGGTTACTAATCATTCTTTTGGTGGTTAATTAAATATTAAAAATATTATTATATAATAAAGAAATGTGGTGGACATAAAGATGAAGAAAATATTATGTATAGGTCATTCTGCTTATGATGTTACTATTCCTATGAATCATTTTCCAATTGAAAATCAAAAATATCGCATTGATAATATTGTTGAAAGCGGTGGAGGCCCTGCTAATAATGCTGCATATTTATTGGCAAAGTGGCATCTTAATACTTATTATGCAGGCATTGTTGGAAAAGATTTATTTGGATATCGTATTAGAAAAGAATTGAAAGATATTGGTATCAACGTAAAATATTTAGAGTTAAGTAAAAAATGGCAAACATCCATTAGTTATATTGTTGTTAATTTAAATAATGGTAGCAGAACTATATTTGGTCATAATAAGCCTGAAATGAAAATGATTTCCAAAAAGATAAGATTAAACCCTGATTTTATATTAGTTGATGGCTATGAGCATCAGATATCTTTGAAGACTATAAAAGAAAATCCTAAGGCGATTACCATAATTGATGCTGGTAGAGCAACTAAGGAAATTGTTGAGCTAAGTAGACATGTTAATTATTTAGTTTGTTCAAAGGATTTTGCCGAGCAGTTTACAAATCAAAAAATTGATATAAAGGACTTAAATGGATTAGTCAACATATATAATTTATTAGTAAATGAATTCAAAAACACGGTAGTAATTACCTTAGGTGAATATGGTTGTCTATATAAAGTAAATGATATTGTTAAAATAATGCCACCGTATAGAGTTGTTGCTAAGGATACTACAGGTGCTGGCGATATTTTTCATGGAGCTTTTGTTTATGGAATATATCAAGGATATGATTTGGAAAAAACTATTAAAATAGCAAGCATTGCCGGAGCCTTATCAGTTACTAGAATTGGCAGTAAACAATCAATGCCAAATTTAGAAGATGTAATGAAAGTGTATAATAGCAATGTTTAATAAGTATCTGCCAAAATTAGATGTGCATGGCGAAATAAGCCAAACGGCTGATCTTTTAGTGAGTGAGTTTATTGCTGAAAATTATCTTTTAGGCGAAAAAAAGATTTTAATTATTCATGGTATAGGAAATGGCACATTAAAAAAGGCAGTTCATGAGCTTTTATCTAAAAACAAGTTAGTATTAAATTATAAATTAGATATGTTTAATATTGGAGTTACTATTGTTGATTTAGAAGATAATAATTAGTATTTCTTATTTATATTAAGGAATATTTTTTTATAAGAATATTGTTTTTGTTAAATATGGCTTTATCTAATTGCTCTTATATTTTGGGAATAAAGGACGTTTAAATTATTATAAAGATCGTTTTTCAAATAATAAATCTGAATAATACTGATTGAAAGGTGGTTGCAAGAATGATTAAATCAGAATTTGTATATTATGGAATTAGCGAGGAAGAAAGGAAATGCAAATATATAGAATACGAATATAATCCAAAATATAATGGAAAAGGTGTAAATCTAGATTTAAAAGGATTGAGAAAATTTATTAAAGATTCTAATTTAGATAATGAAATAAAATATTATTTTATTACTAGTTTAGACAACTTTGTGGTAATTGATGATATTTATCAAGATGAAAAATATAATATGGTAACAGTGAAAATGCCTTTTAAAGTATTGATAGGAAAAGTACACAAACTATTTGATTAGTTAATATTAAAATGTAAATATTAATGTCTATAATAATTCTGCTAAATATAAGTTATAATCATTCCTTCCATTGTAATATTTCCCCCTTCAAAGAGATTATTATATACTAGGTGGGTGACATTATCACAAAATGATTACAACTAAAAAATAAAATAATTGACATTATTTATAAAATGTGGTAGCATAGTGCGCATACATAAAAAAAGGGGGTAATTGTATGTATACTGAAGAAAAAAATGAATTTCCTATGAAGGATTTGGCACTAAAAATATTATTTTTAGTAGTGCTTGTAGCTTTATTGATATGGTTATTTCCATTTGGTAGAAATAGAAATGAATTAAAGCCGTTAACAGATAGAATATTTGCTGAAAATATAAATAGTATGAAGGATGTGGCCAAAACTTATTATACTAATGAAAGATTGCCAAAAAAACTTGGTGATAAAGTTAGTATGTCATTGCAAGAAATGTATGATAAAAAATTGCTCATACCATTTATAGATAGTAATGGTAAATTTTGTGACACTAAGAATTCATATGTTGAAATTACTAGAATGGAAAATGAATTCACATTAAAAACATATTTATCTTGTGGGAAAAAGGCTGATTACGTCATTGAAGTAATGGCTTGTAATGATAGGTGTAAGATTATTGAAGAAAAAATAGTAGATAATAAACCAAATACTCCTGTTAGAAGAACAAAAAGTGTTACTGAATATGAATATAAGAGAACAATATCAAGCCCAGTATGGTCTGCTTTTTCAGCTTGGACGGATGAATTTAGAAATGAAACTAATTCATTAAGAAGGAATGAAAAAACAGTTGTTATGGGACGTAGATGGATAAGTTCTCCATCTTATAGATATCGTCATTTTAGAAACGAGATTGTTTGGGATAATACATGGAGTGATTGGACTACCGATGTCCATGTAAATAGTGCTACTAAACAGGTTAGAACACAAATTTTCCAAGAAAAGCAATGGTTAAATACTTTCGGTCCTTGGACAGATTGGATTACCATTCTGCCTGGAGTTGTTTATCCAACATATAATGTGGAACATTACAATTTCGATAGAAGAACTATAACGGGAAATCCAACTTATAGTGCTTGGTATCGTGTATCAAATATAGTAACAACTGATATTCTACCAGAATATCCAAATGGTACTAATGCAAGTAATGCAACAACTAGATATGAATTAATTAATTATGAAACAGCATTAGATTGTTCTCATGGATGGTGTAATTTTGTTACATATTATGAATATAAAGTTGAAAGAAGAGATTTAATTCCTGGCGAAACTATTAGACAATATAGATACCAAGAAAGACATTATACTCTTAGGAATGTATTGAAATATAGTTTTAGACTTGCACAACATAATACTGTATATAGTTGGTTTAATACTACACATGTGAATGGTTGGATATATACAGGTGTTTCTGAATATAATGGTGATAATGGAACTTTTGAATATACTAATTGGTTAGATAGCTTGCCAAGTGGCTATACATTACATGCTACTAAAAAGGTTTATTCTTATAGTACGGCAACTACTGCAAATAAGGATGAATTTGTTTGGTCAACCAATTCATTATTAGATGGTTGGGAGAAAACTGGTAAAACTAAAACAAAATTAGTAACATTATAATAAAATTAAAATTATAAAACAAGGCTCTATATATGGGGCTTGTTTTTTTGTTGTATCTTAGTTTTGATTAATAATAGGAGTAGTAACCAAGAGTATCCTTGATATATAATTGTTTGAGTGTGAAAAAATATTAATAAAATAAATAGAATGGTTGATTTATGAGCATAATCTAAGCAAAAGGATCTTATCATTTTTTGATTATCTTATCATTAATTTTGTTTGTTCTTCAGTATAAAAATATTTTACACAATCCAATAGTTGTTTTTGTATAAAAAAGAGTATAATTATGTTAGAATATATATATCAATCTAATCGAAAGGGATGGTAGTATGAAACGCCGTTTAAAGGGCTTTACATTAATTGAGTTATTAACAGTAATAGTGATATTAGGAATAATATTAATTATAGCTGCAGTAAATGTATTGCTATTGATAACAAGAGCAAGAACGGAAATGTTTGTTAGGAATGAAGGAATATTAGAAGGGGTAGCAAGAAATTATTTAATAAGGTATCCAGATTTGCTCCCAATTAATGTTGGAGATGAAGTTAGAATAACTTTAAGTGAATTGCAAAGTAAAAGATATATAACAGAAATAAATAATCCTAACAATTCAAATGAAGATTGTGAAGGATATGTTGCGGTTGAAAAAGTAGGAACTAATGATTATACATATAATGGTTTTATAAGATGTGGAGCCGACTACGCAACAGCAAATGGTGAATTTGATGAGTGGAGTGAATGGACAACTGAAGTGCCAGTTGGCCAAGGATTAGAAACAGAATCAGCAACATTTTATAATTATCAAACATCAACAACATATTTTAGTCAGTGGAGTGATTGGGCAGATGTTGTTGGTTATAGTGATGATAATAAAGTAAGATTAACTCAAGAGGTTTTAAATACTGAATCACAAACAAGAACATTGCATAGATTTAGAGATTTAGTTGAATCTCAAGCAACTGTGCCAACTGTAATAAGCACTAACAATAATGTAACATACACTACAGGATCATGTAATGTAGAATATAGTGCTTATTTGGCGAGCAACCCTAGTGCTTATTGTGAAGGGACATTAGCTACTCATACAGGAGGATTTGATTGCCAAGGAGGCAATGTCTGTCAAGGAGCAAATGTCTGTACAAATGTCTGTGTTGGAGGTAATGTCTGCCAAGGTGGTAATGTCTGTACAAATGTCTGTGTTGGAGGTAACGTCTGCCAAGGAGGCAATGTCTGTACAAATGTCTGTGTTGGAGGTAACGTCTGCCAAGGAGGCAATGTCTGTACAAATGTCTGCGTTGGAGGAAATGTCTGCCAAGGAGGCAATGTCTGTACAAATGTTTGTGTCGGAGGCAATGTGTGTACTACTGTTTGTGTTCCTGGCCAATTATGTTGGGGAGACCCATTTAATCCGCCTTATATATGTGATTGGTCATCGTGCGCATCAACAACACAAAGTTGCACCTGGAATTCGTGTGCTTCAACAACGCAAAGTTGCACCTGGAATTCATGTGCCTCAACAGTATGGAATTCATGTGCATCAACAACACAAAGTTGCACTTGGAATTCATGTGCAACTCAAGTATGGAATTCATGTGCATCAACAACGCAAAGTTGCACATGGAGTTCCTGCGCAACTCAAGTATGGAATTCATGTGCATCAACAACACAAAGTTGCACTTGGAATTCATGTGCAACCCAAGTATGGAATTCATGTGCATCAACAACACAAAGTTGCACTTGGAATTCATGTGCCTCAACAGTATTTGATTCTTGTGCAACCCAAGTATGGAACCCGAATAAAACATTAAATGTTGGATGGAGTAGGTTGTGGAATTTTTTAACTACTCAAACATTTACTGCTTGGAGCAATTGGGATACAACCAGTCCACAAACCGCAGCTAGCAGAACAATTGAAAATAAAAATCAAACCAGAACAAGACAACAAATAAGGGATTGGTCTGGGAATATGTTGCTTCAATATGTGACAAACGAAGAACTTGTTACTATCACAAATCGAACAATTCAGGAAATGCAAGCAGACCCAACAACAAGAGTACTAACTGTTACTAAATATAGATATAAAATTAGAAGAACATAGTTTTGAATTAAAAAATAAGTATAAATTACTTAATTTTTTAATTTATATTATAAGCGTATTATTATTTTCTTATTTAGTAAATATATATATGAGAGGATTGATAAAATGAAAAAAAATATTTTTGTAATGACACTGTGCTTTTTGCTACTAACAGGATGTGTTTTCAATGCTAGAATGAATGTTATTTCATCCACTCCAGGACGTTTAACAAACATTAGAAAAATTAATAATCTTGATAGAAGGACTAGTGATTTGTTTAATAATTTTGCAATCAATATTTATAATGAATTATATGAAATGAATGAAAATTTATTTATATCGCCTGCAAGCATTTATTTAGCGTTAGCTATGACATATAATGGCGCTAATGGTCAAACAGCAACAGAAATGGCGAATGTATTGGGGAGTGGAGATTTATCTTTAGAACAGTTTAATCAATTAAGTAGAGATTTACAATATTTAATATTGGGATATGAGAAAACAAAATTTGAACTTGCTAATTCAATATGGATTAGAGACACTTTCGAAGAATTTGTTAATAAAGATTTTTTAAACAGAAATAAAGAATATTATGGTGCTATGATTTCAGCATTAGATTTTAATGATTCAAGAGCTAAGAATACAATAAATAATTGGGTAAATAAAAATACTAAAGGTCGTATCAAAAAGGCTATTGAAAATGATATAAATCCATTAACAGTGATGTTTTTAATAAACACAATATATTTTAAAGCAGATTGGAAAACGCCTTTTGAAAAAAACAAAACAACAGACAGTGTTTTTTACACAATTGATGGTGAAAAAAATATAAAAATGATGAATTCTATTAATCAATATGGGTATGTTGAAAATGATATTTTACAAGGTATAATGTTGCCATATAATGATAATCAAACATCAATGATAGTATTATTACCAAAAGATGATATTGTGGATATTAACTTAAATGCTAATAATATTAATGATTTAATTAATTATATGAAAAATAATAAAGCGACCGTTAGCGTAAGTATGCCTAAAATAAAAATGGAATATGAGAAAAACCTTAAAGAACCACTTAGTAGATTAGGGATGCCAACATCTTTTACCTCTTTAGCTGATTTTTCAAACATGGCAACTAATGCTGCTGAAAGCGGGCTTCATATAGCTGATGTTGCTCATAAATCTTTTTTAGCGATAGATGAAAAAGGAACAGAAGCAGCTGCTATGACTAAGGTACAAATGGATGTTACATCTATGCCACAAATTGATTACACGATGAATATTAATCGTCCATATATATTTGCTATAATTGATAATAATAGCAATACTATATTATTTATAGGTACTATTTTCAAGCCAGAGTTATAATAAAGATAAAAAGAGGATGAAGTAAGCTCCATGAAGTAAGTTTCATCTTCTTTTTGTAGAGATATAATACATATGTCACACAATTAGATAATAAAAAAGATACCTCTGGTATAATTGAACTGTTAAACCAAATTATACGAAAAGAGGTACCTCTAATGAAAATTATAACAGAAGAAATGAATTATAGAAAGCAAATGTGTGAATATGCAATAAAACATGGAGTAACAGAAGCGGCGAAAAGATATCATACATACCGAAAATTTGTGTATAGGCAACTAGAAAGGTATGATGGATCTGCTAAATCCTTGGCATTTAAATCAAGAAAACCACATAAGCATCCAAGCCAGCATACAGAAAGCGAATATGAACTGTTAAGACATATAAGAAAATATTATCAGCGTGACGGATTGGCAGAAATGTATGTTCAAGCATTAAAGAGAGGGCATAAACGAAGTTACGGTTCTATGGTAAAACAAATAAGTAAGATAAACAAAGAAAGTGGATATAAAGTTAAGAAAATAAGAACATCATATCAAAAGCATATAGAAGCAAGGGGAAAATATCCAGGAGATAAGGTGCAAGTGGATATTAAATATGTTCCTAAGGAAAGTATTAAATTTGATACGTTAGATAAGAAATATTATCAAATAACAGCAATAGATGAATATAGCAGAAAAAGAAAATTAAAAAAAGTAGATGAGAAGAGTATAACGCATACAAGTAAGTTTATAGTAACATTAGAAAAAGAGCTTGGTTTCAAAATAAACACAATTCAAACTGATAATGGTAGTGAATTTGTAAATAATCATGAAGAAACAAAAGAACTAACAGCATTTGAAAAAACGCTAAAGAGATTAGGAATCAATCACAAAAGAACAAGACCGTACTCCCCTTGGCAAAATGGAAAAGTTGAAAGAAGTCATAAAATAGATACAGAAAAGTTTTATAGTAAACAAGAATTCACATCTGAAGATGATTTAATAAGGAAAGTTAACAGATATGAATCCAGATACAATAACGTTTCAAGAAAAGTGTTAGGATTTAAGTCTCCAAATGAAATAGTAGAACAATACTTAATTTAATATATCAGATTTATTTAATTTTATAAAAAGTGTGACATATGATTGATTTCTCTAGAAGTGAAGTAAGTTTCATCTTCTTTTTTTGTATCCTAAAATTGAAAATTATTGTATAATAAATTATTAAAGATGTGGAGGTAGAAAAATATGTCAAGAAACTATTCAGAATTACAATATTTACGTGTTTTAAGAAGAATTGTAATTGAAAATGCTAAACCAGAATTTAAAGAAACAGTGGAAAAATATCAATTAGGTGAATTATCTATAGTAGAAACCTATAATCAATTATTAGAGGCTGGCGACAATGATTTGAGGAATATTTTAGATAATTATTCAAATGATAGAACGGGGACTGGTACATATAAAGTATTTGGAGATGTGATGAAGTTTGATTTAACACAAGGCTTTCCATTACTTACTACTAAAAAAATTTTTACTAGAGGTATTTTAGAGGAATTATTTTGGTTTATAAGTGGCAGCACTAATATCAGGCCGCTAATATTTAAAAATGTTGATATTTGGAATCCAGACGCATTAAAAGCTTATTTGCGATTAAGTGAACCTACAAATAAAATTAAATTACATTCTGACGAATGGAATGATAAAATGAATTGGTTTATTACTAATATAAAAGAAGATGAAGAATTTGCTAATAAATGGGGAAATTTAGGTCCAGTCTATGGTGCACAATGGCGTAATTTTGGCGGTCACGATCAATTTAAAATGTCAATAGAAAATAATTTGAATGATATGGAATTTAGGAATAAATTTGAACAGCTATGTAATGATTATCATCTTTCATGGGGAGGTAGTAAAGGAGTTGATCAATTAAAAGAAGTTATTGAAAAACTAAAAACTAATCCTAATGATAGAAGAATGCTAGTTTTCTCATATAATCCTAATGAAGTAAAAGATCAAGTTTTACCAGCTTGTCATGCTTTCTTTCAATTATATACTAAGAATAATGAATTATCATGCATGATGTATCAAAGAAGTTGTGATATGTTCTTAGGCCTTCCTTTTAATATAGCATCATATGCAGCACTTACTTGTATGATAGCCCATGTTACAGGTCTAAAAGCTAAGGAATTTATTCATATATTAGGAGATGCGCATATTTACTCTAATCATGTTGAACAAATTCAATTGCAACTAACCAAAGACCCTTACCCAATGCCGACGTTATGGCTTGACCCTAGTGTTAAAAATATTGAAGAATTTAATATTGATAAAGTAAAAATAAAAAATTATAAATGTCATGAAAAAATTTCCGGAGAGGTTAGTGTATAGAATATGAAATTAATTGTAGCAGTTGATATTGAGTGGGGTATAGGCTTAGATAATGATTTATTATTTAAGATACCAGAAGATTTGAAATATTTTAAAAATAAAACGCTTGGTAACATTATAGTTATGGGAAGAAAAACTAAAGAAAGTTTGCCTGGTGGCAAAGGATTAAGTAATAGATTAAATGTAGTATTATCTAGACAAGAAGTAATCGCATCCGAAAATCTAGTTGTATGTAAATCTTTAAAACATCTATTTAATTATCTTAAGGATAAAGAAAAAGAAATTTATGTAATAGGCGGAGCTGAAATATATAATCAATTATTAGATTATTGCTCAGTGGCATTAGTTACTAAGGTTAATGCAAAAGTTCCTAAAGATAAATATTTTCCTAACTTAGATAAACTATCTAATTGGGAATTAGTAGATGAAATGCCCGAAAATAAATATAAGCAACTTGTATATAAGTTTACTTGTTATAAAAACAATAAGGTACTAGATTATAATGAATAGATAAAAAATTATTAATAGTGGTTTAATTATTTTTTATTTTAATACTGAATATGACCAATATAAAAATAAAATAGTTGTTAGTAATAACAATACATAGTCTAAAATATTAAATACTATTTGATTTCTGTTTTTCAAAATAAATCACTCTTTCTATAAAATTGATTATAGTGATTTAGATTAGTATAAAATGTTGAAAAAAGGAAGTTGAGATAAAAATTTAACTATATAAGGTATTAAAGCATGTTAGATTGCACTAAAATAGTAAAAGCCAACTATAATTTGCCAACAAGAGTAGTAAAGTATTATTAGTCTTTAATTAAGTCAAAATAAAACCTAAGAAAAGGTGAAGTAATATGTCATATCAAATGATTGGGCTAAAGCATCCAATTATAAAAGAAATAAAAGGTTATAAAAAGAAATTTAATAATAAAATAATGATTATAGAAGATTTATCAATTTTAAAATTAAGGTATAAATATAATTTTAAGGTATTAAAATTTTTATATTGTGATGAAAAAATATTTTCAGATGAAAGCAAAAAAATAAAATCGTTATATTTGACGGTTAGTAGTGAAATATATGCTATATCTTCTAAAGTATATAATTCATTATCGGATAAGGAAAATTCTGCTGGCATGATTGCCGTTGTTGCGATTGATTTATTAAATTTAGATAGTGTTGATATAGTAAAAAACAGCTTTATCTTAGTGTTAGATGGAATAGAATTGCCGGGAAATCTTGGAACAATTTTTAGAACAGCTGATGCAATTAATATTGATTTAGTTATTAACGTTGATTTAGTAACTAGTGTATTTAATAATAGAACACTAAGTAATAGTAGAGGGATGTGTTTAAAAGTTCCTTTTGTAAATACTACTTATGAAAAAGCACAGCAATTTTTATTAGACAATAAGTACCGCATATTACTTAGTGAGCCTAAAGAGGGTACTTGTTATTCAAAAATGAATTATGATGGTAAAATTGCTATTGTAGTTGGCAATGAACGATTTGGTATTAATAAAAAATGGTATGATAATACCCATGAAAAATTATATATACCTATGTATGGTGATTCAGAATCATTAAACGTTGGTGTTGCTACTTCAATACTTTTATATGAGGCTAAAAATAAAAGAAATCAAATATAATAAAATAATGAATACAAGAAGTGGTTTTTTTTGCTATATACTTATTCTAAAGGAAAACGTATAATAGTTAATGAATATATAAGTAACATATTCATATTAAGATTACAAAAATTTATTAAATAGAGGAGATTAATTTATGTTAAAGAAAAAAATTAAACCAAATAAAAAAATATGGGCGATTATAATAATGGTAGTTGTAGTTTTTGTTTTACTAGGGACGTTAATTGGCAACAATATGCAGCGAGCAACTCTTAAAGATATTGAACATCATCTTGTTCAAAGGGGAGATTTATCTTTAACAGTTATAGGTAGTGGCAAAATTAAGTCTAGTAATATTGAAAGATTAATGCCAACAGGCAACCTTAGTGAGGTTAATGTAAGAGTAGGTGACCGAGTAAAAAATGGGGATGTTTTAGGTACGATAATTAATCAAAGCAATAAAATAGTTAATTTCTTTGCCACTTATGATGGTATTATTTCTGAGGTTCCTGGCATATCTCATTCTACTTATTTTGAAATAAGTAATCCTAATGATTTGCAAATGGAAATTCAAGTTACAGAAAAAGATATTCATAAAATTAAAGAAAATATTAATGCAATAATTTATATTGATGCACTTGATATAGAATTAGAAGGAGTAGTATCAAGGGTAAGTTTAATGGGCCAAGATATTGGTGATTTATCAGTATATGATGTTACAATTAAATTTGAAAAGAGTGATCATAATATATATTTGGGTATGACTGGCAGTGCTAGAATTGCCGTTGATACTAAAGAAGATATTGTTAAAATTCCATTAGATGCTTTGATTGAAAAGAATAATAAAAGATATATATTAAATAGTAATTGGCTAGATAATATAAACAGGCCTCAAAGTGATTATTATGTTGAAGTTAAAACAGGAATATCTGATGGTAATTATGTAGAAATAATAGAGGGCAATATAGAAAATATGGAAATAATTATTCTGCCTCCTAGTTCAGATGATTTTAGAATGATGATGCGTGATTAATTCTTTTTAGAAGGAGAAAGTTATGATAACTTTGGAAGATGCAAAGAAAGTATATATGATGGGCGATAATATAATAAAAGCTTTAGACGGTATTACTTTAAATATTGAAGAAGGTGAATTTATTGCTATAGTTGGTCCTTCTGGTTCAGGAAAATCTACATTAATGAATATTATTGGATGTCTAGATATTATTAGTAGTGGCAAATATATATTAGATAATATTGAAATAGAAAATTATTCTAGTAATGAACTAGCTGATATTAGAAATAAGAAGATAGGTTTTATTTTTCAGCAATTCAATTTATTGCCGAATTTAACTGCATTAGAAAACGTTGAATTACCACTATTATATAGAGGGTATTCCAATAATAAAAGAAAAGAAATAGCAAAAGAAGTATTAAAGGAAGTTGGGTTACAAGATAGAATACATCATAAACCTAGTGAATTATCTGGAGGCCAGCAACAAAGAGTTTCTATTGCAAGAGCACTTGCAAACAATCCAGCTATTATTTTAGCAGATGAACCGACAGGAGCGCTTGATTCAAAAACAGGAGAAGAAGTAATTAATTTATTAAGGAAATTAAATGAAAATGGAAAAACAATTATAATCATCACTCATGATTCTAAGATTGCTAATAATACTAATCGAATAATTATGTTAAAAGACGGAACAATTGAAAGTGATACTAAGGAGAGTGTATTATGATAAAAGAATATTTTATTATCGCTATTCGTTCTTTAATATCACATAAAATAAGAGCGTTACTTACAATGTTAGGTGTTATAATTGGTGTTACTTCAGTAATACTATTAATATCTTTAGGTGATAGCGTTAAAAAAGAGGCAGCAAATCAAATTAGAAGTATGGGTTCTAATTTAGTAATGGTATCCATTATGGATGAACATGGGTACTTACCTGAAATTTGGTTAGATGAATTAAAAGAAGTTGCTAAAATAAAAGAGTATAGTCCAGTTGTTCAAGGAGAAGCAACTTATAAGTTAAATAATGAAGATTTTGTGGCTACAATAAATGGCGTTGATGCATCGTATAGTAGAGTAGCTTTATTGCAGTTAAAAAGTGGAAGATTTTTTATGGAAGTTGATGTTGAAAATAATACTAATGTAGCGGTTATTGGATTTAAAATTGCTAATGAATTATTTCAAGATAAAAGTCCACTTGGAGAAGATGTGGTTATTAAAGGAATAAAATTTAAAGTAGTTGGCGTATTAGAAGAAAGAGGAACTAATTTCAGTGGTGATATGGATAAAATTATTTATATTCCATATGGTTTTGCTAGTGCTTTATTTCCTAGAGGGCCTTCTAAAATATATTACGTATCATCTATAAGTGAGAAAGATACAGAGTATACTCAAAGAAAAATAGAGGCCTATTTAGCAAGAACTCTTCCCTCAGATCGTATGTATTCTGTCTTTAATCAAACACAAATTATTAATGTATTAGAAAGTATAATGTCGCTACTTACGGTATTGCTTGCTGGAATTGCTGCCATATCACTTATAGTAGGTGGAATTGGTATTATGAATATTATGTTAGTTACAGTTCGCGAAAGAACTAAGGAAATAGGAATTAGAAAAGCTTTAGGAGCAAGAAAAAATTATATATTATTGCAATTTTTGATAGAGGCAATTATTATTACGTTAACCGGAGGTTTGATTGGTCTTATTATTAGTTTTATTGGAACTTTATTATTAACTTATCTTGTTGGGTTTGACGTATTATTAGGATTGAATAGTATAATAGTATCTTTGTTATTTTCAATTATTATAGGAATAGTATTCGGCTTATATCCGGCTAATAAAGCTAGTAATTTAGAACCAGTGGAAGCATTAAGATTTGAATAATTATAAGATATCGTGATAATTGTTGTATTAATATAATTATACATTTTTATTTTAGAATTGGGTTTATAAATAAATCAATAATAATTACATGTTTTTATTGTATTAAATTATTATAAAATGCTATAATTAATTCAGAAATAGCAGGTGATATCATGAATAAAACATCTATTTTACCAGCTGATACTTATACAGTAATAAATAAATCAATTCTAAGCAATAGTGATAGAAAAATATTAACTATGTTGTATCAACCTATTATTGGTTATACTTCTATTAGTCTTTATTTTACATTGTGGGCTGATTTAGATACAAAAGAAATAATGAGTTTAGAGTTTACTCATCATCATCTAATCAGTAACATGAAATTAACAATTAATAATATTATCGAAGCCAGAGAGCAACTTGAAGCGATTGGTCTTATTAAAACATTCCTTAAAAAAGGAGATATTAATACTTATGTTTATGAGCTATATTCGCCTCTAAGTGCAAATGATTTTTTTAATCATCCTATTTTAAATGTTTGTTTGTATAGTAATATTGGCAAAATTGAATATGATAAGATTATTAAATATTTTACAATACCTAAAATTAATTTAAGTGAATATGAGGATATAACTGCAAGTTTTAGTGATATTTTTGTAAGTATACCATCAAATTTAACTTACGCATCAAAAGATAATATTATTAAAACAACAAAACAAGCTATAGATATAAAATCAAGTATAGATTTTAATTTAATAATTTCATCTATTCCTATGAACATTATTAACGAGAAAACATTTAATAATGATATGAAGGATTTAATTAATAAATTATCGTATATTTATAATATTGATTCTTTAAATATGCAATCTATTATTAGAAATGCTTTAACTGAGAAGGGTCTTATTAATAAAGAATTATTAAGAAAGTTATGTCGTAATTATTATCAATTTGAAGAATCGGGCAATCTTCCTACTTTTGTATATAGAAAACAACCAGAATATTTGAAACAACCAATCGGTGATACTTCAAAAAAAACTAAAATGATATACACCTTTGAGAAAACAACACCATATGATTTTTTGAAAAATAAATATAATAATGCTGAGCCGACAATTCGTGATTTGAAATTACTAGAGATGTTAATGATTGATCAACAACTTCAACCAGGTGTCGTTAATGTGTTAATTGATTATGTATTAATGATTAATAATAATAAATTAAATAAAGCATTTGTCGAAACAATAGCTGGGCAGTGGAAAAGACTAAATATAGAAACAGTAACAGAAGCAATGAATGTGGCTGAAAAAGAACATAGAAAGTATAAAAATAAAATAAATCGCCCAATTAAAATAAATAAAGGTAACGATATTGTTCCTGAATGGTTTGATAAAGATATAGAAATAAAAAAACCCACAATCAAGGAACAAGAAGAGTTAGAAAATATATTAAAAGATTTTAGTGAGTAGGTGAATTATGCAGAAAATTAATGTTGCAATTAAAAATATGGGTTTTGATGATAAAAAAACTTCTTTATTAAAGAAAGAATATATTAAAGCATTAAAAGATGATTATTTTCAAAAAGTTATTAGTAGTATTGATATGCCAGAAGAAACACTTATGAAATATACTTCTAAGCTTGAAGAATACTCAAATGAATTAAAAAATTGCGAACATTGCAGCAATTTATTAGAATGTAAAAATAAAGTAGAAGGTTTTTTATATGTTGCTTCAAAAGGAGAAAATAATATTATTTTTTCCTATGAAGCTTGTAAGTACAAGCGAAAACTATTAGAAGAAACCGCTTATTATAATAACGTATATTTAATTGATATTCCAAAAGAAATTAAATCTGCTAGCATGAAGGCAATTTATAAAGATGATACGGCAAGAATTGAAGTAATTAAATGGTTAAAAGAATTTATTGATGATTATAACAAAAATAAAAAAATAAGAGGATTATACTTAAGTGGTAATTTCGGGTGTGGAAAAACATATTTAATTGCTGCCTTATTTAATGAATTAGCAAAGAAAGGAGTAAGAAGTGCCATTATTTACTGGCCAGAATATTTAAGAGATTTAAAATCCTCATTTAATGAAGGGTTTGGTGAAAAATTAGAGTATATACAGAAAATTTCCTTATTATTAATAGATGATATTGGGGCGGAAAATACAACAACATGGTGTAGAGATGAAATTTTAGGCCCTATTCTTCAGTACCGGATGCAAGAACAACTGCCAACATTCTTTACATCAAATTTAACAATGGATGATTTAGAAAAACATTTTAGTATTTGTAATGGCAACGTAGATGTTGTAAAAGCAAGAAGAATTATTGAACGAATTAAACAACTATCTATTTATAAACAAATGATAAGCAAAAACAGAAGAAATTAGTATTTTATTAGTAGTATGGGGTGTAGTATGGGGTATATTGAAAAAACTAAATTAACTTTTGAAGAAAAAATTGAAATACTAAGACATATTAATGAATATTATTCATTAGAAGAAATAAGAGATTTGTCAGAAGAAGAAAATGATAAAGATTTGCTAGATACTTTGATTGAAATTTTAAATATTTCATTTGATAGTATCAATTTTAAACAAACAACTCATCATTTTGAATATTTGCTCTCATGTTGTTATCGAATTATTGAACTTATTAATAATGATTCTAAGTTGGAGAGTGATCATATTTTAGAAAAAGTGATTACTATTGAGAAAAAAATTATTTTCAAAATTAAAGAAATTGATAAGTTGCATGCTATGTGGTCTGTTTTTTTAAAACGAATTAAAGAAAAAATTAATAGTATAGATATTATTTTAAAAAATAAAAATAATGAAGATCTGTTAATTAATAATTATAATGATATTCACTATTTAATCTTTATTGAAAAAAGTTTAATGCTTTTTAAAAAAATTAACAATAATCATCCCCATATATTAAATTTAAGAGATGAAAAAAATAGAAGTTTCTTAATGAATATTATTAAAAATTATGCAAAATTATTTAAAAATGCTGCAAATAATGGTGAATACGATTATTTTGAAGATGTAGTTAAATTAATATGCAATAATAAAGAATTTAAGTTTGAAGATGGAGAATACGAACAATACGTTCAAGAAATTGATAAAATAATTCAATATATTAGGCATAAAGAACATAATAAAAGAAATCTTAAATATATTGAAAGCAAATTGAAAAAGATAAAAACAATAATTGCAAATAAAAGAAAAATTGATAAGAGGGCAGCTTCCCCAAATGTGAAATCTACTCAGAAAGGACAGGCAATATCCCAAAAATTAAGTTTATTACATGGAATAAGAGATATATTCTCAGATGATGTAATAAAAGAAGTAGCAATCATTTTAAAGGGTGAATCATTGCAAGAATATATAGAAAGAATTGATCTAACAAAAAAAGTTATATTTACTATTGATGATGCAAGAGCTCAAGCTTTAGATGATGGATTCTCACTAGAAAAAACAAAAAAAGGATATATACTTGGTATTCATATTTCTGATGTTAGTCACTATGTAAGAGAAAATAGTCACATCGATAAGGAAGCATTAGCGAGAACTACAACTTTGTATCTTCCTCATAAAGCTATACCTATGATACCAAATGAGTTAAGCACAGGAATTTGTTCCTTAAATCCTAATCAAAATACCAGAGCTATTTCTTGTTTTGTGAAATTAGATTTACATGGAAATATTGAAGAATATACTTTTTGTAAGACTCTAATTAATTCTAGTCAACGAGTTATTTATAATCACGTGGGCAATATATTAACAAATGGATGCAATAATGCAGAACTGCGAGAAGCACTAGCATATTTATTTGAATTAAGCAGAATAGAAGCAGGTAAATTTGATATGCATGGAATTGCCGAACAAATTTTAACTACTAATGATTTTGATTTGCCAAATGAAAGGCTGGATGCTGTTGGTTATCAAATAGTAGCACCATTTATGGTTATGGCTAATCGATTGGCAGCTACCCATTTTCATAAGGCAAAATTGCCATTTGTATATCGAGTAAGTGGGCATACTGAAAGAGAACATAGCAAGAAGAAACTATTAGAATTAAAGAGATTGCTCGAATCTAAAACATTGACGCAAGAGGAATTTGAGAATATTAGTCAAACAGTATTAGAGTATGAATCATATGGTTCTTATTCGGTAGATAATATTGGACATCAATCACTTGGGTATAATGCTTATTCTCATTGGACTTCGCCAATTAGAAGATATCCTGATTTGCTTAATCAAAGAATGATGGATACATTTTTATTCCAACAAATGGGAAAAAGAGTTAGTAAAGCCGAACAAGAGTTATTAAAAGAACAATGGGATAGTAAATTACGCATACTTGTTGCTCATATCAATAGAAGACAAAAACAGATAAATGAATGTAGACAAAAGGTTAAAACTATTGACAAATAATACTATATAGTGTATTTTAATGATATAAATACATTGATGAGGACATGATTATGAATCATATTATAAAGAGAGTTAGATTAGGTGTAAACTAACTAATATGAGCAATAATTACTACCTTAGAGTAGAACTCGAAAGAGATTTCCGCATGCATATGCGTTATTTAATTAAGTACAATATAGGATGGTACCGCGTATAACGCTCCTTTAAAGAGGAGTTTTTTTTATTGAAAGGAGAAATGATAATATGAATTTTGATAACATATTTGAAAACTTAAGAAAAAAATTATTTATGTTAAGATATGAGTCAGTTAATCAAAAATTAACTTCAAGAAGTAAAGAAGAAATTGAAAAAGAAATAAAAGGAGTCAAACAGGAAATAGCCAAAAATTTAACTTTACAAAAAGAGTGTGTCCATAATAATTATAAAGAAACAGAAAGGAAGAATAATAAATGATAAATATTAAAGACAATGAAAAATTATCTATATTAAACCATTCGTGTGCTCATTTACTGGCGCATGCTATTAAAAGATTATATCCAAATAGTTTATTTTGGGTGGGGCCAGTTATTGAAGAGGGGTTTTATTACGATATTGATTTAAATGATGATTCTATAGTAGAAGAAAAATTAGCATTAATCGAAGAAGAAATGATGAAGATTGCAAATGAAAAAAGAACTATTGAAAAAATAGAAGTTAGCAAAGAAGAAGCGCTAAATATGTTTAAAAATGATCCATATAAATTAGATTTAATAAATAATTTGGCAGATAATGAGATTGTTTCCATTTATAAACAAAGTGATTTTTCAGATTTATGTAGAGGTCCTCATATAAATAATACTAGTGATTTAAAATATTTTAAATTATTAAAAGTTTCAGGAGCATATTATAAGGCAGATCAAAATAATAAGGTATTACAAAGAATATATGGTATATGTTTTGAAAATAAGAAAGATTTAGATGATTATTTAGAATTATTAGAAGAAGCAAAGAGGCGTGATCATAAAAAGTTAGGTAGGGAATTAGAATTATTTATGTTTTCCGATTATGCGCAGGGAACAGTATTTTTACTGCCAAACGGAATGATAATAATGAAGGCATTAGAAGAATTTTGGTATAAAGAACATCGTAAAGAAGGATATGTTTTTATTAAGACGCCAATAATGTTAAATAAGGAATTATGGGAGATATCAGGACACTGGCAAAATTATCGTGAAAATATGTATACTTCAGAAATTGATGGCAAAGAATATGCAATAAAACCAATGAACTGTCCAGGAGGAATGTTAGTATATAAAAATAATTTGCATTCATATAAGGACTTTCCGCTACGCATTGGTGAATTAGGTCTTGTTCATCGCCATGAATCTAGCGGCGCCTTAAATGGGCTTCTTAGAGTAAGAAGTTTTACTCAAGATGATGCACATATATTTATGACTGAAGAACAAATAGAAAGTGAAATAATTAATTTAATAGCATTTATAGATAGAATATATAAAGTGTTTAACTTAGATTATAGAATCGAACTGTCAACTCGTCCAGAAGAAAAATATATAGGCTCGATTGAAATATGGAATAAAGCAGAAAAAGCATTAGAAGAAGCTTTAATAAAGGCAAATAAAAGTTATAAAGTAAATCCAGGAGATGGAGCTTTTTATGGGCCTAAATTAGATTTTCATATTAAAGATTCGTTAGGGAGATCTTGGCAATGTGCAACTATTCAATTAGATTTAAATTTACCAGAACGTTTTGATTTAAATTATATTGATAAAGATGGTAGTAAAAAAAGACCAGTAATGGTGCATAGAGTCATATATGGCGCTATGGAACGTTTTATGGGAATATTAATAGAACATTTTGCTGGCAAATTTCCATTATGGCTTTCTCCAGTTCAAATAAATATAATTCCAGTTAATAATAACTATCATCTAGAATATGCCAACGTATTAAAAAACAAATTTTTAGATAACAATATAAGAGTAATTTTAGATGCAAGAGAAGAAAAACTTGGTTATAAAATGAGAGAAGCTCAAATAAAAAAAATACCATATAATATTATTATTGGAGATAAAGAAAGAGACAGCGGGCAAATTAGTTATAGAACTTTTGGTAGTGAAGAGACTAAGATAATGGATATTAATGAATTTATTGTTATGATAGAAAAAGAAATAGAGTTTAAAATATGATTTTATTCAATCTATTTCTTTTTCACAATGAATGTATATTCACTAAATATCAAATTGAATCATTAATATAAATTATATATAATTAAGGTATGTAAAATCAACGGAGGGAGGATAATATGAACAATAAATTTTTTAAATTAATATCCAAAGGCTTCACTTTAGTCGAGTTACTAGCAGTAATAGTAATACTAGGTATAATAATAGCAATAGCAGTACCTAATGTCCTAAATCTAATTAACCAAGCAAG
>DBNY01000003.1 GCA_002299475.1 Caryophanales bacterium UBA660
GCTAGTAACTCTACTAAAGTGAAACCTTTTTTATTCATGTAGGACCTCCCGTATTTATATATTTTACATGCTTTAATTATATATAATTTATATTAATTATTCAAGTTAATTTTGAGTTAATACACTTCTTATTTATTCAATTATAAAATGCAGTTATAAAATTAAAATAGAGAAAAGTCGCATTCTATTTTATATTATAACTGCATTAATATTCTTATTTTAGATATTTTTCGAAATCTTTTATGGCACTACTTCTATCTAAATTAGTATTATTTAATTTCTCAAATAATATTTTTTGCTCCTTATTTAAATTATTAGGCACTAATACCTTTATAATTATAAACATATCGCCTTTTCTTTTGGTTGATACATCCTCTATTCCTTTTCCTTTTAAACGATGCTTATCGCCTGTTTGGCTTCCTTCTGGAATAGTTAATGTTATATTTCCATATAAAGTTGGTATTTGTTTTTTTACTCCCAATGCAGCATCACCTATAGTAATTGGAAGTTCTAAATAAATATCAGAATCATCTCTTTTAAAAAGAGAATGATTTTTAACAACAAATTCAATGTAAATATCGCCATTAGGGCCTCCATTTACACCAACTTCTCCCTTTCCTTGTAAGCGCAATTGATTACCGTTATCAACACCTGCTGGTATAGTTACATTTATATCCTGATTAATCTTAACTTGACCATTCCCACGACATTTTGAACATACTTTACTAAAAGTTTTTCCTTTGCCATCACATTCAGGACATTCTGTTCTAGTCACATAAACTCCAAACAAACTTCTTTGTTCTTGAGTAATAGTTCCACTACCTCTACATTTATGACATGTTTTTTCTCCATGCCCACCTTCTCCATCACACTCTGAACAAGATTGAGAAACATCAATATTAATTACTTTTTTTGCGCCAGAAACCGCTTCTTCAAAAGTAAGTGTCATTTTTATAATAGAATCTCTACCTCTTTTGGCTCTACTACTTCTTTGGCTATTGCCAAAATTAAAACCAAAACTACTACCAAAAATATCGCTAAAATCAAAGTCGGAAAAATCAAACCCTGCACCATTAAATCCAGCACCATTTGAAAATGCATTATGACCAAACTGATCATATTTTTTTCGATTACTAGGGTCTGATAATACCGCATATGCTTCCTGTATTTCTTTAAATTTACTTTCAGCATCTTTTTCTTTATTAACATCTGGATGATATTTCTTTGCTAAATTCCTAAAAGCACTTTTGATTTCTTTATCATCTGCTGTTTTACTAATTCCTAATATTTCATAATAATCTTTTTTTGTTGTCATTTTATACCACCTAACTATTTTAGTTTAATATTATTTAAATTCAGTAGATACTTTATTATAATTATTTTGTTACTCTAATTCAATATATTGGTCAATAATATCTGAAAATATATTAATCGCCTTTTCAATAATTGTCTTATCTAATATATCAATACCTAATTGCTTTAATAAATTAAGAGGATAATCAGAACTACCACTTGAAAGAAATTGTTTATAATTACTTAACATTTTTTCATCTCCATCATATATTGCATAGGCGATTATGAATGCTATGGAAATCCCTGTTGCATATTGATAAACATAAAATGGTTTGTAAAAATGATTAATTCTTATCCATTCTAAAGCAATTTCTCTATCATGAATTACATCACTACCATAGTATTTTTTATTTAAATCATAATAGGTATTACTTATTAATTTTTCTGTCAATATTTCATCATTTTGTTCTTTTTCATATATTATTTTTTCAAATTCAGCAAACATTGTCTGGCGATATAAACTGCCCTTGAATTTTTCCATCATTTGATTTAAGATTAATTTTTTTTCATTATTATTAGTAGCGATATCTAACAAATATTTACATAATAAAATTTCATTTACTGATGAAGCAATCTCAGCCAAAAATATTGTATAGTTTGAATAAGTATATGTTTGATTTTTATTTGTATAATATGTATGGATTGAATGCCCTAATTCATGTGCAAGAATAAAAATATCATTTAACATTCCATTATAATTAAGTAATATGTATGGATTACTATCATAAGTACCCCAACTATAGGCACCACTTTTTTTATTTTCATTATCAAACACATCAATCCATTTTTCATAATATGCTTTATCAATTATATCAATATAATCTTTTCCTAATGGTTTTAAAGCTTTTTTTATAATTTGCATAGCATCATCATAAGAATATTCTTTATTTACATCTTTAGCAATATCAATATACATATCATACATATGTAACTTATCTATATTTAGTTCTTTTTTTCTTAAACTAACATATTTATGGAGTATATTAAGCTTACTATTAACCACATCAAGTAGATTATAGTAAATAATTGGATTTATATAATTATTAAATAAACACATTTGTAATGGACTATCATATTTTTTTAAATTAGAAATTAGGGTGATGGTTTTTATATTATATTTAAGAATTGTTGAAAATGTATTTTTCAAATTGTCATATGTTTTATATACCTTATTAAAAACTTCAGCTCTAATTTGGGGATTGTTATGATTTAATAATTTAATATAATTACTAGCAGTAATTTCAATTTCATTATTATCTACTTTAATTGTTCCATATTTAATATCAGTATTATAAATTACATTATATATATTACTAGATGATGTTAAAATTTCGCCCATAGATGCAATTATCTGTTCTTCTTTACTAGTTAATAAATAAGGTTTTTGTTTAAACATCATATCTAGTTTTAACTCATATTGTTTTAATTTTCTTTCTTGTTTAATATATTCTTCAACTAACGAATATTTATTTTCAAGTATTTCATTACTAATAAATATTTTTTGTTCATTCGTATCATTATATAATTTATCAATTTTTCCTTTTAAAATAATATATTGTTCATTTAAAGTATCTTCGTGATATTTCATATAAGCATATACGTATAAATTATTTAACAACCTAGTTATTTCTTCATCTTTTTTAAGTATCATTAATAAGTTATGACTATTAATCATAACTTTACCTTTATATATAATTATCTTTTTTAATAAGAAAGATAATTTATTAAAATCTTTTTCCCATTCCTCAATTGTGCTATATAACTTTGATAATTCCCATTGAAATGCAGAAGGAACTTCACTCCTTCTAGGTCTTGTTTTTATCATTAGCTTATTCTCCTAAAATATGTTTATTAAATTATATTATAGAGTTCTAGCATTTAATCTAGAACTCTATAATTACTAAGTTAATATTATTTATTTTCCTCATACTCAGCATCAATTACATTATCTTCTTTTTTATCTTCATTAACTATATTATCTTCTTTTTTATCGTCTTTTTCTTCTTGAACTTTTTTTGCTGCTTCTTCATAGACTTTTGTTGCTAAAGCCATTGTTTTTTCGTTCAATGCTTCTTTCTTTGTTTTAATATTTTCAATATCTTTTTCATCTAATGCTTTCTTTAAATCTTCAATTAAATTTTGAGCATCTTTCTTTTCATCCTCAGATATTTTGCCATCTAAATCTTTGATTGCCTTTTCGGTAGCAAAAATTAATTGTTCGCTTTCATTTCTTAAATCTACTTCTTCTTTACGCTTTTTATCTGCTTCTTTATTTATTTCTGCTTCCTTAACCATTTTTTTAATATCTTCTTCAGTTAAATTAGTTGAAGCAGTAATAGTAATTGATTGTTCTTTATTTGTTCCTAAATCTTTGGCTTTAACATTTACAATACCATTAGCATCAATATCAAATGTAACTTCAATTTGAGGAACTCCTCTTGGTGCTGGTGGTATATTAGTTAACTGAAATCTTCCTAGTGTTTTATTATCAGCAGCCATTGTTCTTTCGCCTTGTAAAACGTGAATATCTACTGCGGGTTGACTATCAGCGGCTGTTGAAAATACTTGAGATTTTGATGTTGGAATAGTTGTATTTCTTTCAATTAAAACAGTATTAACGCCACCTAATGTTTCAATTCCAAGTGATAATGGTGTAACATCTAGTAATACTATGTCATTTACATCACCAGATAATACTCCGCCTTGAATAGATGCTCCCATAGCTACCACTTCATCTGGATTAACACCTTTGTGTGGTTCTTTACCTAATTCTTTTTTAAGCAATTCCTGAACCATTGGAATACGAGTTGAACCTCCTACTAATATAACTTTATCAATATTATTAGAAGTCACTTTAGCATCCTTCATAGCATTTCTTACAGGTCCTAATGTTGATTCAACTAAATCTCTAATTAACTCTTCAAATTTTGCTCTTGTTAAATTAACTTCTAAGTGTAATGGACCGTCACTACCTTGTGATATAAATGGTAATGATATCTGTGTAGTAGTTAGCCCACTCAACTCTTTTTTTGCTTTTTCTGAAGCATCTTTTAATCTTTGCATTGCCATTTTATCTTTTGATAAATCAATGCCATTATCTTTTTTAAATACTTCTACTAAGTAATCCATTACTTTTTGATCAAAATCATCTCCACCTAATTTATTATTACCATTAGTTGCCTTAACCTCAAACACACCATCTCCTAGATCAAGAATAGATACATCAAAAGTACCTCCTCCTAAGTCATATACTAAAATAGTATGTAATTTATCTTGTTTATCAAGCCCATATGCTAAAGCTGCTGCTGTTGGCTCATTAATAATTCTTTCAACTTCTAATCCTGCTATTTTACCAGCATTTTTAGTTGCTTGTCTTTGAGAATCATTGAAATATGCTGGCACTGTAATTACTGCTTTAGTAACTTTCTGCCCTAAATATTTTTCAGCATAATCTTTAAGATAACTTAAAATCATTGCACTAATTTCTTCAGGTGTATATTCTTTGCCCTCAGCCATTACCTTTTTATCTGACCCCATTAATCTTTTAATTGAAACAATTGTATTAGGATTAGTAATCATTTGACGCTTTGCAGCATCACCAACAATTCTTTCACCATTTTTAAATGCTACGATACTCGGAGTCGTTCTATTCCCTTCTGGATTAGCAATAACCTTTGGCTCTCCCCCCTCTAATATAGATACACAACTATTAGTTGTACCTAAATCAATTCCTATTATTTTACTCATTTTTATCATTCCTTTCAATTTCTTTATTATTTTCATTTACCTTAACCATCGCTGGTCTTATTACTCTATCATTTAACATATAGCCTTTTTGTAAAACATCAAGTACTACTCCATGCTGTTTATCCTTATTTTCTTCAGTTGCAACAGCATCGTGAAAATTAGGATCAAAAGGTTTATCTAAAGCATCAATTTCTAATACATCAAAGTTATTTAATGTTCTCTTTAATTCATCATATGTCATTTTAAAACCATTCAAAAACTTACTTACTTCATCAGTTAAATCATTATCATCCATTTTAATTGCCCTTTCAAAATTATCAAGAATTGGCAAAAAACTTTTAACTAATTCAGTGTTAGCATATTTTAGAAACTGAGTCATTTCTTCTTCTTTTCTTCTTCTATAATTAACAAATTCTGCATGATTACGCAAGAGTTTATCCTCTAATTCTTTTATTCTTTCAGTAAGAAGGTCTATTTCTTTAATTTTTTCTTCTTTATTGGAAATATGTTCTTTTTCTTCAGCTACTTTAATTTCTTTTTCTTCATTTTCCACAATATCACCTCTCAATATTATCTTTAATATAATTAAGTAATCCTACGACTCTATCGTATTCCATTCTTTTTGGCCCTATAATGGCTATTGTTCCTTCTTCATCACCTGCTGTATATTTAGTTTTTATAATGGTAATATCTTCATCTAAATTATTTTCAGAACCAATATACACTTTTACATTATTATCTTTTTCTGATACGTATCTTACTAAATGATTATCTTCTAATTTAGTAATCATTTCGCGCATTCTTTCAGTCTTATCAAACTCTGGTAATTTTAAAAAATTATTCTTGCCCAATAAATGAATGTTGCTCTTACTGCTAAAATCATTAAACGCCTTTAAAAATGCATTGTATAATATTTCGTGTTGTTTGACATACTTGCTAATTATTGGTTTTATTTCAAATTCTAATTTACTACCAATTTCATCAAGTGGTGTACCAATTAATAAATTGTTAATTAATTCGACCGTTTTTTTTATTTCTTCAAGAGAAACATTTGGAAGATCAATTTGCTTATGTTCAACATGCCCTCTATCAGTAATAAGAATGGCTATAATTTTATTTTTATCAATTGGTATTACTTCAACTTGTTTTAATTTATTTTCTTTAGAAGAAGAACCCAGTATAATTGAGGTATAATTAGTTAAATCAGATATAATTTCCATACTTTTAATAATAACATCATTAATTTGTAAGGATTGATTATGAAATATTGTTTGAAGTTTCAACATATCTTCGCCTGTCATTTTTTTTACTTCCATTAAATTATCAACATAATATCGATAACCTTTTTCGCTAGGCATTCTACCAGATGATGTATGTGTTTTTTCAATATATCCTAATTCTTCTAATTCCACCATTTCATTTCGAATTGTAGCACTAGAACAATCAAGAATTTCACATAACATTTTAGAACCAATTGGCTTTGCAGTTTTAATATATTCTTCAACAATTAATTTCAATATATCAGATTGTCTTTTACTAATCATGTTATACCTCCTAGCACTCATTTTCAAAGAGTGCTAATCTTATTATATTATTATGCTCTAGCATTGTCAAGATATGAGTGCTATTTTAAAAATTTTTTTTAATTCTTTACAAAAAAAATTGCTTTAATTACATCGGGTAGTGCATTAGTGGTAGATATAATATTATTGACATCTATATTTATAGTATTTTCAACCATATAAAATATCAAAATATAAATTAAAAAAGACAAAATGAACTGACAAACTAAAAGTAGACACAAAAAAAGTGTTTTACTTTTTTTAACACAATAATTTTAAGCTGTTATATTATGCAAGGGGGAAATAAAGGAAGCGTAGGCAATCCAAATAGGTGTTGGATTTTCATTATAAGCAAGCAAACAATCTATATAAATTTATAGATGACTTCATTATTACTATAATTATTAGTGCTCTATTTATGCTTTAAAATATAAAACCCCAATCCAATATAAAATTGAATCAGGGTTTTAATTCCTTTTAAATCTTCTGCTTTTTGTTGACTGCTTTCCTAAGTATTTTTTTATTTATATTTTTTTTACTCTTAAGCCTGTATCATAACCATTTAAATTATGCTTTTCTTCTAGATTACTATCTACAGCAATTAATTCAGCAAGCGTCTCACTCTTTATGAAATCAATATGCTTTTCAATAGCTTTTTTAACTTCAACAATTGGTTCATAGTAGATATTGATGCGATTGCTTACTTCAAATCCACTTGCTTTTCTTAACTGTTGAATTTTTGATATAAATTCACGGGCAATGCCCTCATCTATTAAATCGTCATTTAATTTAGTATTTAATATTATAAAATGATTATTTAACATTTGAGCATTAAACCCTTCTTTTGAATTTATTCTTGCTTCAATTAAATCCTTACTAATCTCATATTCTTTATTATTTAATTCAATTATAATTTGGTTATTATTTTCCAAATGAAGTATATCACCTTGATTTAAAGTGCTTAGTTTTTCAGCTAATAACTTAATATTAGGGCCAAATATTGGACCTGCTACTTTATAGTTAGGCCTTAACTCAAAATTCATATATTTGGTTAAATCTTTTTCAAATATTACTTTTTTAACATTTAATTCTTCAATTATAAGAGGTATTAAATCTTTAATTAAGTTTTCATGTTTCCCATCTACTATTACCTCAGATAATGGTTGTCTAACCTTTATTTTAACTGCTTCCCTAGCTGCTCTTCCAAGGCTAATAAGTTCTCTAACTAAATCCATTCTTTCTTCTATATCTGCATTTATAAATTCTAAATTGGCAATTGGATAATCAGCTAAATGAACTGATTCTTGATTAGTCAAATTTTGATATATCTCTTCAGATAAAAAGGGAATAATTGGTGCTGTTAGTCGACATAAGCCTTCTAGCACTTCATACGTAGTGTTATATACAGCTTTTTTATCATCATCTAGCTCATTTGCCCAAAATCTTCTTCTATTTCGCCTGATATACCAATTAGATAAATCCTCATTAATAAATTCTTGTATTTTTCTAGTTATCTTATTCAAATCAAATACTTCAAAATCCATAGTAACTTCATTTACTAACTTGTTATATTTAGATAATAACCATTTATCAATTTCTGGACGTTTACTATATTCAATATTAAATTGTCTTGGATCTACATTATCAGTATTAGAGTATAAAACAAAGAAATTATAAGTGTTTTTAAAGGTATTTAAAAACTTAGATTGGACTTCTTTTAGACCTTCAACATCAAATCTAGTTGGCATCCATACTGGTGAAACATATAATAAATACCATCTTACTAAATCAGCTCCATATTGTTCAAATAGTTTAAATGGGTCAACAGCATTACCTCTGGATTTACTCATTTTTTGACCATTTTTATCTAATAATAAATCATTAACTAATACTCTTTTATATGGCGATTCTCCTGTAACAAATGACGATATTGCAAGTAATGAATAAAACCACCCTCTTGTTTGGTCAATTCCCTCACATATAAAGTCAGCAGGAAATTGCGATTCAAATAACTCCTTATTTTCAAATGGATAATGATATTGAGCAAAAGGCATACAACCCGAATCAAAC
Organism: Caryophanales bacterium UBA660; assembly: GCA_002299475.1. GTDB lineage: Bacteria > Bacillota_I > Bacilli_A > RF39 > UBA660 > UBA660. The sequence continues at coordinate 8,733 of DBNY01000003.1, forward strand.
CAACAATCTACTACTTCCTTTACTCTACTCATTGGCAAACCACATTTGGTGCATTTGATATGCACTTCATCTATATATGGACGATGTAATTCAATTGTCTCATCAATTTCTTCAATTGATTTTTCTATCAATTCCTTAATTGAACCAATGCTTTCTAAATGGCCACACTCACATTGCCATATATTTAAAGGTGTTCCCCAATATCTAGTTCTAGATATTGCCCAATCTGTTAAATTTTCTAGCCAATTGCCAAATCGTTTTTCGCCTACAAATTTTGGATACCACTCAACTTTATTATTATTTTCAATTAACTTATCTTTTATTTTAGTTATAGCAATATACCAACTTGGTTTTGAATAATAAAGAAGCGGCGTTGTACATCTCCAACAATGCGGATAATTATGAAGCGTTTTCTCTTTTTTAAACAACTTGCTATTTTGTTTTAACCATATTATTATTTCTTTATCAGCATCAATTACATACATTCCTTTATATGGTCCTTCTATATATTTTCCATCTTCTCCAACTGGATTTACTACTGGCAATTTATATTTTTTGCTAATTTGATAATCTTCTTCACCAAAGGCAGGTGCCATATGTACTATACCTGTACCATCTTCCATAGTTACATAATCAGCACAGGTTACATAAAAGGCTTTTCCATCTACATTAATAAATGGCATTAATTGTTCATATTCTATATATTCTAAATCTTTACCATTATATTCTTCTAATACCGTATAATCTTGTCCTAATACTTTATTAATTAATGTCTTAGCTAAAATATATTTGCGCTCATTAAATTCTACTTTTATATATTTTTCATCTGGATGTACAGCAAGTGCAACATTTGATATTAAAGTCCATGGTGTAGTAGTCCATACTAAAAAGTATGTGTTCTCCTCATTTTTTAATTTCATGGGTACTATTACTGTTTCAGTTGTTATCTCCTTATATCCTTGAGCAACTTCATGAGATGCCAAACCTGTTCCACACCTAGTGCAAAATGGCAGTATTTTATGTCCTTGATAAATAAAACCTTCGTCAAAAAATTTCTTTAATATCCACCACTCTGTTTCAATAAACTTATTATCATATGTTATATATGGATTGTCTAAATCAATAAAATAGCCCATTTTTTTAGTCATTAATACAAATGCTTCTTTATATTTAAAAACCGATTCCTTACATTTTAAATTAAAATTTTCTATGCCATATTTCTCAATATCTAACTTGCTTGTAAGCCCCAACTGTTTCTCTATTTCTATTTCAACAGGCAATCCATGAGTGTCCCAACCAGCTTTTCTAACTACTCTATAGCCTTTCATTGTCTTATATTTACAAATAGTATCTTTTAAAACTCTTGATATTACATGATGTATTCCGGGCATTCCATTAGCAGTTGGAGGTCCTTCATAAAAAACATAGTTTTTACTATCTTTACGATTCTCAATACTTTTATTTAAAACATCAATGTTTTGCCAATAATTCGATATCTTGTCTTCTGTTACAGATACCTTTTCATTCAATAATTCTTTAAATTTTGTCATAATATCTCTCCTTTTATATTAAAATAAAAAGTCCTTAATATAAGGACGTTTATACGCGGTACCACCTTAGTTCATAATATTTTAATTATGCACTTAAATCTTTTAACGCAAGCTTACGTTTTTTCTTACATATCAGAAAAAAACATCAAGAGTGATTTATATTTTAATTTCTTATCAGGCTTTCATCATCCCTAACTTGCTATAAAGATTAAATTAAAATATTGTCTCTATCTTTTGTTTATAATTCAACTTTATCAATATCATCAACAATTGCCAATTGTGATTCAATAATACATTTTAGTTTTCTTTTAAATAGTATTATATTTTTCTGTAACATTGCAGCATCGTATTCGGTTCTTTCAGCATTAATCAAAGCTTCATTGACAATTCTGCTAGCATTTTTCTTAGCATCATCAATTAGCATAAAACTCTCTTGTCTAGCTGTTTTTTTAATTTGGTCACTTGCTTCTTCGGCTGCAAAAATAGCCCTATTAAGAGTTGACTCAATCGCCTGAAAGTGATTTAACTTTTCTTTTAATACATTTATTTCATTATCTTTTATTTCAATCTGCTTGACCATTTCCTCTACTTGTTTAATTACTTCATCTACAAATGCATTAACTTCATTAGTATTATAACCTCGAATTACCTTGCTAAATTTTTTCATTGCTTCACCTCAATACTACGAATTATTTCATTTACCATTCAATATTTATATCTTTATTATCATGAATTACTGCTTTATCATCTTCCGCTGTAATTTTACCCTGAACATTCATATTATTTGGAGTACACAAAAAAATTCCGCCACCGATTCGTTGCAAATCCCCACCGATTGCATATATTGTACCACTTAAAAAATCAACTATTCTTTTTGCTTGATCTGTTGGCACTCGTTTAAAATTAACAACAACTACAGTTCTATTTTTTAAATGGTCAGCAATTTGTTGCGATTCTGAATAAGCGCGTGGTTCTAATAAAATCATTTTATTTGGAGAATCTGTCTGTTTAAAAGCATCAGTAGTAACATTATAATACTCATCTTCAATAGTAACTGTTCCATTTTTTTCATCATCCAAAGTAAACATTTTTTTAAATTTATCCGCCCACATTTTATTTCCTCCATATCCAAGAACATGAAAAGCCATAACTCTATTCTTTTTAATTGTACCACAAAAAAATATAATTTCAAATACAATTAAATAAAAATTTTTGAAAATTTTAACTATAATAAGAGCAATTAAAAATATATATATTTAAATGAAATTAATGTCTGCCTAAAGAACTTTGATACATTTGCCTTATTTCACTTGCTGATAGTGCTCTATTATATATTTTAACCTCATCTATTGCGCCCTCAAAATAGGCAAATGCGGCAGCACCATCTCTTCCAAATGCTGCTAATTGACTTCCTGATATTACCCCCGTTAAATTATGTGTATCAACTAAATTTCCATTTAAATAAATTCTAGCACTTGTTCCGTCATATGTTCCAGTTATATGAAGCCATTCATTTCTAGATAACATATTTGTTGGTATCCCGGGCCTTTCCGCACTAATCGATGTTGTTACCTTAAACCTTAGTTCATTAGCACTTCTATCAAGATATATAATGTAATGGTCTGATAGTGAATCAAAAATTCCACCGAAAGTATTTGGTAATTCGTTTGGTAATTTACTTAATTTAGTCCATAATTGAATACTTACTGCACTAGTGGTCAATGAAATACTAGGAAGCATTGCAAAATTAGTAGTTCCGTTAAATTCATAAAATCCTTGACTCGCTTTATCTTCGCTCCATTTAGGTGTGCTATCCATTTGCAATGGAATATCAAAATTATTAAAAGAATGGTCTTTTATAGTCGCAGCTCTTGAAGCTTCAACAAATGGTGTTACGTGCGCTTTTAATTCCACTTGTGGATTAGATACTAAGAAATGCTCGCCAACATTTAAGCCTTCTACTCTTACATATGCATTTAAACAATTTGCGAAACTATTCATATCAGCTCTTGTCCATGTATATACGAATTCTATTCTTTGCCACTCAGATGTTAGAGTATATTCATTCAGTTTCCCAGTTGACACTGCTCCAAGCGTACCATTGCAAAAGCCCCAAACATGGGAAACTGATTTTCCTATCGAATTTCCTACTCCCTTAACATACCAAGATGTTGCAATTTTATCTCCATTCGCTAACGCAGGATGTATCATGCTTCCTCTAACTAAAGTAGCTCCGCCCGCTGACCCAGTTCTTTCTACTCTAGCACTTCTTCCAACACCTATTGCTGGGGCATCACTCACACTAGTTATCAAGGTATTCAAATGATCACCAAAACCCCACGACCCATATGGCACAACTGTTGGATTGGCAGAGGCATCCATAAAATAGGGATTAGTATTAATATTTATAGTTGGCTCTTGAAAATCATCAAAACGGTAATACGCTATTAATCCATCTGAGGAAATACTGCCCCTTGTATTATCTATACAATTCAATTGTGGCGAATAATCATAATAATTGTTATCAATTTTTGTTACCAATACATATCCATTACATTCTTGATTATTTCTTGGACTTTTTATACTCTCTATTAATCCATTCGTTTTTAAAGTGCTTACTGTCAATTCAACTGTATCACCAATGTTGTTGGGCAATAAGTTAATATTAGATATAAAATATTTTCTTGCAACATTTATCAACATATTTTCATTTCTAATGATGGCATCGTTTCTCGACTTTTCAATAATATTTAATACATTGGGCATTGCTATGGCTATTATTATCCCTAATATTACTATTACTGCTAGCAATTCAACTATAGTAAAGCCCTTTTTCATAATACGTCTCCTACAACATAATCATAGTATAAATGATAAAAATATAATCTAATAAAAGATTAATATATAATCTTATTATTTATATAATTAATTATGTCTTCTATTTTTACTATTTCCTGCTTCATAGTATCTCTATCTCTAATAGTTACAGTATTATTATTAATTGTATCATCATCTATCGTAATAACTAATGGTGTGCCAATAATATCTTGTCTTCTATATCTTTTGCCAATACTGCCAGCATCATCATAAGTAATCATAAATGTAGCCGCTATTTGTTTATATAATTCTAATGCTTTTTCACTATGGTATTTTTTTATTAAAGGTAAGATTGCAACCTTATATGGTGCAAGAAAAGGATGGAACTTTAATATTTCTCTAGTTTCTTCATTATCTATCTTCTCTTCGCGATAGCTTTCACACAAAATAACTAACAATAATCTTTCTACTCCTAACGATGGTTCTATCACATATGGAATATATTTTTCATTAGTTTCTGAATCTAGGTAAGTTAAATTTTCTTTTGAATGGCTCATATGAGATTTTAAATCATAATCTGTCCTTGAAGCAATTCCCCATAATTCACCCCAACCAAATGGAAATTTATACTCAATATCAGTTGTAGCATTTGAATAATGACTTAATTCGTCTTTATTATGGTCTCTTAATCTAATATTATTTTTATCGATATTTAAACTAAGTAAAAAATTATAAGCATAACTACGCCAGTAATTAAACCACTCTAATTCAGTACCAGGTTTACAGAAAAATTCTAGTTCCATTTGTTCAAATTCACGAGTTCTAAATATAAAGTTACTAGGAGTAATTTCATTTCTAAAACTTTTACCAACTTGAGCAATACCAAATGGCATTTTTAAACGCATACTACGTTGAACATTCAAAAAATTAGTAAATATCCCTTGTGCTGTTTCAGGTCTTAAATATATGGTGTTAGTTTCAGATTCAAGGACACCTTGATTAGTTTTAAACATCATATTAAATTTTCTAATATCTGTATAATTTAATTTATTACAATTAGGACATGAGACATTATTGCTATTAATATAATCTACCATCTTTTCATTTGACCAACCATTTACTAAAACGTCATCCTTTTCCTCAATTAATTTATCCGCACGATAACGCATTTTACAAGATTTACAATCAATTAGCGGGTCGTTAAAATTAACAATATGGCCACTTGCTTCCCATACTTTAGGATTCATTAAAATAGCTGAATCCATTCCTACGTTATATTTGTTTTCTTGAATAAACTTTTTAATCCAAGCTTTTTTTATGTTGTTTTTTAATTCCACACCAAGCGGACCATAATCAAACGTATTAGCAAGACCACCATATATTTCACTACCTTGAAATATAAAACCATGTTGTTTACATAAATTAATAATTTTTTCCATACTTACATTATTCATAAAATTCCTCCATTATAATAAAAAAAACTTATATTATATATAGGGACGAATTACTCCGCGGTTCCACCCTATTTATTCATAAGAATCACTTGCTTTGGTATAGCTCCGAAATGCCTTTTCATCACCGCAACCTATATTACATATAAATATATTATTATAATTAATAAATATTGTCAACGATAACTAATAATTTTATATTTTTTTTTGCTTTATTATGCCTTTTGGCCACTTACTCTTTCAATTTATAAACTTTTATAATTTTAAAAGATTATCTAAAAATTTTTTGCTTTTTAAATATAGCCCAGTGTATTTATCATAGTAATCATTTAAAAATTTATCTATTTCTTTTTTTGAACTATCACTAATATCTAATTTTGTTATTTTAGCCACATCCACATAATAAAACATTCTAATTAATTGAATTGATTTATCGCTAATTTTTATTTCGCTACGATAACAATTCGAACAAATATAACCACCTTTATCTACTGATATAGTAATAATACTATCTTTATTGCCGCATATAGCACAACTATCAATCATTGGTTTAACTCCTAAATATTCTAATAACTTTAATTCCAAAATATTAGTTATTACCAATGGATCATATCCATCATCTATTTTTACAATACAATTTATTAATAAAGTATATACTTTTTCATGGTATTCTTCTTTTATAATCTGTTCTACTAGTTCAATAATAAATGATGTATATGATATTTTTGTAATGTCCTTCTTAATATTTTTAAAAGGATTAATTACATCAACAGTGATTAAATCAGATAATTTATTTTTTTTATAATATATATGGAAATAGCCATAAGTCAGTTTGCCACTTGTACTTCTTAAATTACTCTTAATTCTTTTCGCGCCCTTAGCGATAACGCCAATGATTCCATATTCTTTTGTTAAAACCTTAATTATCTTGCTCGTTTCGCTATAATCTTGCTCATGTATAATAATACCTTCCACTTTCTGTATCACTACATCACTCTTCTTCCTTTTTGCTCAATTCTTTATTTAATAAAAAATATCCAATTGAACCAGTTCTTTTAAACAAATCCCACACTATGTTTTTCATAAACAACCCACCTTTCATTTATATGGTGGGTTGTTTATGAAAATATTATTCTAATTTAATTAATTGTATTATATCCAAATTCTGTCAATATTTTTTCTTTATCACGCCATTGATCTATTGTTTTTACATAAATAGATAAAAAAACCTTTTTCTTAAGAAATTTCTCAATATCTATTCTCGCTCTGCTGCCAATCTCTTTTAACATGCTACCTTGTTTACCAATAATTATTTTTTTAAGATTATCTCTATCTACAACAATTAAAACATTAATTTCAATAATATTTTCTTTTTCTTCAATTTTTTCTACTGCACACATTACTGCATGAGGCACTTCTTCATCAGTTAAATCTAATATTTTTTCTCTAACTAATTCACTAATAATAAATTCATTAGTATTATTAGTAGCTTTAGATTTATTATTAAAATATTTAATTGTATCTTTTAAATAGTTTTTAATAACTTTTATTAATCTTTCAACATTGTTATTTTTTAATGCTGATACGGGTACTATTTCAACAAAATCATATAAATTTTTATATTCAATGATTTTTTCTAAAATAGCCTCCTTGCTTAATTTATCTATTTTGTTTAATATTAAAATAACTGGTTTATTGATGCTTTTAAATCGTTCAATGACAAATTTGTCACCATTCCCTAATTTTTCAGAAGCATCTATAATAAATAATATTATATCCACATCCTCTATCATAAAATATGCTTGTTTGTTTAAATATTTACCCAACTTATATTTAGGTTTATGAATACCAGGCGTATCAATAAATATTATTTGCGAATCTTCATCATTATATATTCCTTGACTATTATTTCTAGTTGTTTGCGGTTTATTTGATGTTATTGCAATTTTTTCTCCTATAATTGTATTTAATAATGTTGATTTACCAACATTTGGTCTTCCTACAATTGCTACAAACCCTGATTTGAACATGCAAAACCTCCTTACACTATATTAAAAAAATTTTTCGATTATCTTAGGCAAAAAAATAACTAATCCTCCTAAAAATGCTATTATTGATAATACACATACGGCAGCAGCCGCTGTATCTTTAGCAACTTTAGCTAAAGGATGAATATTAGGGGAAATTAAATCAATAGTCGCCTCAATTGATGTATTTAATAATTCTGTTCCCATAATTAATCCAATAAAAAGTAATATAAATAACCACTCAATCATAGTTACATCAAAATATATACCAGCAATAAACACTAATATAGTTGCTATAATATGCAAAAACATACTTTGCTCACGAGTGTATGCATATATTATCCCATCAAAAGAATGTCTAAAACTATTTATAAATCTTTTTATTCCCATCTTCTTTTTTCTATTTCTTAATTCCATATTCATTTAATATCAACTCCTGCCTGCAAAACATTGCTTCTTCCTCTTCCTTATTTTCATGACCGTAACCCAACAGATGTAAAAAACCATGAATAGATAAAAAGGCTAATTCTCTAAGAAATGAATGATTATATTTTATTGATTGCTCTTTAGCTTTATCAACCGATATATATATATCTCCTAATAATCTTTTGCGATCTAACTTGATATCCTCATAATCTTCTAAAGCAAAACTAATTACATCGGTATATTCATTTTTATTTCTATATAATTTATTTAGTTCTATTATTTTATCATTTTTTACAAATATTATATTAAACTCTATATTCTTTTCTTTCTCAAACAAAACCGCATAATTAATTAATTTTTTTATTTCATTAATATTTGTTTCTAAATCATAATCTGTTTCATTAAAATAACCTATTACATTCATATTATCACCAACTGCTAACCCAAATATATATTATAAATAAAAATAATATTATCAAGATTATTTTTATTATATTAAAAATATTACTTCTTTTCAAGATATTCAATATATCCTTTACAATAGATTTCATTATTTTATACATAACATATCCAAATAAAGCACCACTCATATTTAAAATAATATCATCGACATCAAATACCCTACCTATTATTAATTGAATATATTCTATTGATAGTGATGCAATAAAAGAAATTATTAATATATATCTAATTTTTTTAATATCTAAATAATAAGATACAAACAAGCCATATGGAACAAATATTAAGAAGTTACCTACAACATTTTTAAAAAATAATCTTTCTCCTATATTGTATCTAAATATTTCTTTAAAAGGAATAAAATTAGATGTCGACCAAGAAACATCTTGAAAAGTAACCACTTGGAAGAGTGCTAATATATATATTAAAAAGAATAAACCTATTATTTCTTGATGGTATACAATAGGCTTTTTATGTTTGTAAAGCCAGGATATTCTAATAGAAATAACAATTATTAATGCAATTAAAATCATTGGCCACGTATATTGAATTACGTTCATAATATCTTTTCTTATCATAAAAGCACATATAATTTAATTATGATTAGATCTTTCATAAACAAATCCCTTTCTCTTATATGTTTACAATTTTAATTAGAGTAATAATATA
>DBNY01000044.1 GCA_002299475.1 Caryophanales bacterium UBA660
CTAAATAAAAATCTTCCCTGGATATAAATGGGAAGATTTTTGCTATTATTATCATCTTATTTTATAATAATTGCCATATAAAGAGGTACTAAATTTTACTTTTTTATTATTAACGAGAAAATTATACATAGCTTTATTCTTAACATTAACGGCAACTATTCTTATACTTACGCCATGAATATTGACTTTATTAATTTCTTCATCTAAACCATATTGATTTAAAGCATTAATATATTTAGTAACAATTTTATTAATATTATCATCTTCATTATTGCTAAAATTTATCTCTCCAATATGCTTTTTAAGCCTATTTTCATGCTCAGGATTTATGTAAGGGTATATTTTTCTAATCATTAATTCATCTTCTTTAAATATATTAAAAATTTGAATAAAATTGTTAGTATTTAATTTTATTTCATCAAACAATAAATAGTAATTATTAAAATCATTAGGGCTATTTAAAAAATACTTATTGCTATCAATATAGTTAAAAACTCTATCATTTATTATTTGTGATACTGTTTCATCTATAACTATATCTTTTTTTTGAAAAAAAAGATGCATGCTTAAACCAAAAATAAAAATGACCAATAATAACATACTGCTGTTTTTTTTCACATTACAACACCTCAGTATTAATGTTAACCATTTTTATTTTTTTAATCATTTTTTTAACAAACAACAAAGGATTTTTTTATTACAATTCATCATTTAATTAAATATCTTTTTATTTCCTAATATCTAGATTCTATTATAGCATCCATTCTATTGATTATGTCAAAATCAGAATCCGTAAAAGTAACAAATGTCGAAGCACCAACTTGCAAACTAACCTTTGGCGGCATCTCTTTTATATCGTAGATCCTAATATTATAAGTTTGATTTATATTAGTAGATTCAGAATACCTTCTAACAAAACTTTCTACAAACTGATCCTTATCTATTTTTACAATACCTGCTTTCCGATAAAATCCTAGGTCAATAGAGTCATACATGGCAGCTTCTGTAACCTCCTTGATCAAATAATAGTTTTGATTACTTAAGGATGTAATATTTTGCATTGTATTAATCAACGCAATACCAATAAGTCCCATACTAATTAAACCAACACCCCACATTGCTGATTTCATTACTTATCCCCTCCTATTCTAAATATATTTCTAAATTCATCATAAATAAAGATATTTTGACCTTGACTATCTAATCTAGGAACAACGTATTCATGCCTTTCATTATAATTTCTTATTTTTTTAATTATATCCGCTGATAAATTAATTTCATACATAATGTTATCATCGCTATAAAGTGGTTGCCCTCTTTTTATAGGCGAAATATAATTTTCATATCCTCTCCAATTAGTCCCAGGGTTTCTTTCTGGAAAAGGAATAGTTAATGAGATGGGTCTAAACCTATATTCAGGATACTCACCTATTGCTGGTGCAAAATAATTTCTAACTCTATATTCTTCTATATGATTATTAAGTTCCCATCCATTCCAATTAAAATCTATATCAGTATTAATTTCATAATTCTTATTATTTAATGCTTTTAAATCAGTATGAAATTTATTGCCACCATCATAATAAAACCCAGTTGGAGCATTTAATAATTTACCAGTGTGCTTTTCAATATACACTCGTGGAAGTTGGACTGTATATTTCTTCTTTATATGCATTACAGTATCACCATCAACACATACCCTTTTCATTTGGGTGCTACATTCTAAATCACAATATGAAAAATATACATCATTAACCCAGGAAGTAACATACACATTTTTTTCTTGATTTCTTTGACAATGCGGAAATTGGGCTATAAGAAATTCAGGTACATCCCAAGTACCACCAATATTGCCACTCTCATTAGTCCAAAAACACCCGTAATACATATTTGGATATGGTTCAATATTGGTTATGCAATATTCATTTCTGTCAGCTCTCTTTTGAAAAAGTGTTTGGGGGAATAAATAATGGGTAATCGTGCTCCCACTAGGGCATAGAGCCTCAGGAACATAAGCTCCATTAACTTCGCATGCTTCCATAGAGCCAACAATAGGAAGAAATTCTGATGAACCTATATTTCTACATTCTTCAACTGGTTCGTATTCACAATTTGTTCCACCACCACCAGTTGTTTCCTCTTCTATTACTATTTTAACCAATTCCCTATTTCGACTACTTATGTTAATTATTAACGGATTAGGCTTTTCTTTTTCTCTTTCAAAAGTATGGAAAATATTAATTGGAGAGTTAACATCAAAACCAAAATTATCTCTAGCTCTCCATGCATTGCATATTACTTTATTTTGTTCATAAATTCTAAGCGCGTTATCATAGGCGATTTGCGCTGCTTCACTTTCAATTCTAGTTGCATAAAGCTCTGCTTCGGCTCTACTAAGAGCAACTTGAGCCGCCGAACAGGCATCTTGTTGTGCTCTAGTTATATTGCCGGTAGCACAATCACTCCATGCCGTTTCTAAACATCCCATTACCATAACGCCTGGTGGGCAACTGCCACTTTGACAAACTAACCCTTGCCTAACGCAAACTAACCCTCCTTGACAAGGTATTCCGGGTATGCATTGTCTACCAACGGAATCTTGTGCTAAACTTAGATTAGTTTCCGCATCACTAAGTCTTTGAATTGCATTGTTAAGTCTATCAATAACTAATCTATTAGTTTCTTCAAAAGCATATTCTGTTTTGTTAGCAGTCATTTCCGCTTCAAAATAAACGACATAATCAAAACCCATGCCCGCTCTAATTAAATTTCTAGGAGGTTCTGGCATTTGAATAAAACCTTTTTCTTCGCCTTCAATTCTACATGCACTATTATTAAGATATACTTTTTGGACTGTTTCTAATTCTATTTGCTCAGCTCTAATTAATATAATCTCTTCCTTAAATATATTAATAATTAAAACAAAACTAAATATAACTGCCAGTATTGAAAATTTCTGTTTCATAATGATTTTCTCCTTCTTTGCACTAGTCCTACGGTTAAATAAATTAAAACAAAAAATGAAGCAAACAAAACCAATAGCAACCAATAATTTTGACTAGCCACATCAAACAATTTATCCCATGTGTTTTCTGGCAATAAATTTTGGTCTATATCTTTTTCTTCTTTTTCTCTTCTATATTTTGATATATTATAAATAAAATCTTCCTCTGAAATATCCGGCCCTGAATACCACATATCACAAAGTTTATACTCCTCAATGCCATTACACAAATCACTCTTAGAATAGATATTAAATTTTGGCAAATAAAGTCTTCTAGTAATTAACAATTCATATTTACATGCATTTTCTGTAACAACATAGTACTCGAAAATATATTCATTGCCACCTTGAAATTGGTCAATAGTAATAGTGCTCGGTATTGGTTGTCTAATATCATATTTAAATAAAATAGAATTATCTTTAACCAAAACAATAAAATTATCATTTAAATTATTTATACTAACAGAAAACTTGTTATCCAAATCATTATCTTTTAGATAAGAATATCTAATCTCAGTAGAAATAGCATAAGCTCTTAATCTATCCAACGTTTCTAAAGGACATTCTTCGCCTTTAACTATAGCAGGAAATACTATTAAAGTAAGAAATGCAAACAAAATTTTTTTAACATTTGTCATATTCATACTATCAATTTCCCACTTTCTTTTTCTAATAATTAGTATACCATGTGTAATTCTAAATTTAAAAACTTTTAATTTAAATAGTGTAAATTGTAGATAGTATATAAATATAAATGCGAGAGCACTAAAAAGCAGGACCAACATCATACCTTTTGCAATTTTCATTGACAAATCAAATAATTTAATTTAGTATATATCTAATTTTAGGAGGCAGAATATGAAAAAAAGAAAAATTCTTGCTTGGACTGCTCTTATGTCTATTTTATTGGGAACTTTAACCTACAAAGGTTATGAAGGTAGAGAAAATAAAAGTGAAAGTTTCTCAGAATGGCTTACTTTAGAAAATTTTTTAAAATTTAGGTTTCGTTCTTTTATCCCCATTGTGACAAAACAAGATTAAAAAGGGCAGAAATATTACAAAAGCAATTTAAACAACACGGCGATGTTATACCGCTTGAATCATTAGATAATTTAATTAAAATGGCGAATGGCATTCCAGTTAAATCAATTCAAAAAAGAAGAGAAGCTTTAGCTATTTTAGATTTATATTCAAATAAATATCAAAAAAACATGATGAATTATATAATTAATGAAAGACCAATTGAAGAAAAACATTTAAAATTTTATGAAGAGGTTCAAATAGAAAAAATATTTGCTTATAGCGAGGCT
>DBNY01000028.1 GCA_002299475.1 Caryophanales bacterium UBA660
CCCGCAACTGTCAAAGAACAGATGTTGATTGTTAAAAGCAATCGAAAGATTGCTTTTTGTGTTTCGTGAAAAAGATGTATGGTTATGATTTATATTGTAAAAAAAGAAATCCAAACGAGTTCTGATCCCATTACAAAATAAAAATGGACTTGTGGGTCTAATTAGAAAGCGATTAATAAATGCTTGAGAATTATTGATAATGCCAATATCGTTTATATAGAATAGCATGTAAATGGTAGTATAAGAATGTCGGGTTACTACATTCTTTAGTTATACTTTTTAAGGAGGTATGACAAATGATAGAAAAACTAAAAATATGATAAGGTGTAAGGAAATCAGATTTGATTAGTTTTTTCTAGTAATCATTTTTTTAAAATAAAACAAGTTAATGTTCCACAAATGAATATATCCAAATATTAGGTTTTAATTTACAATAAATATCAATTTAAAAGGATTGATATTTTAGTTGCTATAATAAATTTATGTAAACTTTTGTAAAATGATGGCGGCAAAGAGTTATAAATTTAAATTTAATGATAATATATATTTGTAATAAAAGTTGTTTTTTTGTGTAGAGGAGTTGGAACAATGAATTGCTCAAGATGTGGTGGTATATCTTTTCCTGAAGAAAATTTTTGTAAACAATGTGGAGCTCAAATAATTTCATCAGTCGCTCCACAGCAAAGTGGTGTTGTTTTGCCAGTGGGAGGAACAGTAAATCAATCAAACTTTCAGGAAATATCACACCAAAATAGTATGAGTAATCAAGTACATATTTCACATGATGATTTAGTGGAAGCCTATATTGGGAAAAATGCTAAAAAAATTATGAAAAGTAAATTTTCGTGGCTTTCTTTTTTCTTAACAGCTCCCTATTTTGGGTATAGGAAAATGTATTCGTGGGCTTTTGTGGCGGTAATTTCTTTTTACTCTGTTAGATGGTCTTTATTTTTCATTTTTATACTACAGATCTCTGCAGCTTTATCTTTTAATAAGATGTATCTTAAGTATGCTAATGATGAAGTGCAGAAAATCAAGGCGAAAAACCCTCATGCTACGCCTGAACAATTATTATTAATATGCAAAGAAAAAGGTGGCACCAATTTGTGGTTATCGTTTGTTATAATCGCTATTCAGTTAATATATTTTGTTATATCCTTCTAGCTCTTGTGTAATAGATGTAATTCATTAGTGTTCTTATGGATATTGGTACTGTATCTGTAATATTTGTTTGTTAATATATGATTTAAAATATTGTTTAGTATTTTTATAGTTTGTAAAGGGGATTATTTATGAGAGAATTATTGTATATTGGAATTGCCATTTTGCCAGCAATATTAATAGGAAAATTTGTTTATGATAAAGATGTTCATAAGGAGCCAGTGAAGTTGTTATTAAAATTATTAATTATTGGTGGTTTGTTGTCGGTATTTCTTGTGCTTATAATACACGCTAATATGCGATTATTTGTTCCATTTTTTGCTTCAGATTTTCAACACTTAAATAAATTTGATTTATTTATATATGTTTTTATTGGAATTGCTTTACTTGAGGAATTTTGTAAGTGGATAACCACATATATAATATCTTGGAACAGCAAAGATTTGGATCATCTTTATGATATAATGCTGTATGCTATTTACGTATCGCTAGGATTTGCTGCACTTGAAAATATTGGTTATGTATTCGAACATGGTATTTTTGTTGGAATATTACGATTTTTTACTGCTGTCCCAGCCCATGCTTGTTTTGGCGCTTTTATGGGATATTATATGGGCAAGGCCAAAATTGCTCAATATGAAAAAAACCAGAAATTGTATATTGTGAATATGATTTTAAGCGTACTTATACCAACTATTCTTCATGGGATATATAATTATTCTTTAATGGCCAATCATATTATATATTTTTTACTTTTTGTTATATGTCTTATTTTTCTATTTAGAAAAGCTCTTTTTAAATTAAATAAAGTATCAATGATTAGTGATAGATTAGGTAATAAAGACTTATTTTGTACTAATTGTGGTAAAATAAGTAATAGTTATTACTGTAGTAATTGTGGCAAAAAAACATATTAATGGTTAAATTTTTACAAATTATAAAAATAAAATATCAACTAAAAAGTGATATTTTATTTTTGTCTTTATTTAATTGGCTCCATGAACCTCATACGCATCGGTTGCTATAAAGAAAGCCTCGCTGTCTAATTCTTTTATCCCTTCTTGTAATTTAAAATAATCTTTTGTAGGTATAACACACATTAACACTTTAACTTGCTTGCCACTGTATGCTCCATAAGCATTAATTATAGTTACGCCATGGCTTAGGTTTTCTAGTATAAAATGGGTTATTTCGGTTTCTTTAGAAGTTATTATATGAAAGGCTTTGCTGTTTGATATGCCTAATAATACTTTATCTGTTATAGTACTAATAATATATAAGACGATAATAGCATATAAAGCCATAGTCCATCCAGATACCAACGCCCCAATTAAAACTATTAAACTATTAATGATTAATATAGCCTGACCAAAGGAAGTTTTTTGATATTGCGAAAATATTACGCTAATAATGTCAGTGCCCGTTCCGATATATCCTGCTTTATATATGAGGCCAGTACTAAATCCCATTACTACTGCTCCAAATAAGGCTAAAATTAATGTATCAGCATTATTGAAATCAATTATATCTGTTATATTTGATGTTAATTGAATAAAAATAGGGAATAAAATAGTAACAACTATGGATTTATATGTTTTTTCTTTGCCCAATATCAAAAAACTAATCAATAGAAGAATAGTATTAGTTATAAATATAAACAACGCTGGTTCAATATCAAACATAATATTAACAACTATTGATAGGCCGCTTATTCCGCCGAATATTATTTTCCTTGGAAGGAAAAACAAATTAAAGGCTAAAGCGGACAAAAAAACTCCTATTACAACTTGTGCATATCTTTTCAATTTCTTTTTAGAATATATTCTTGAAATTATTTGATTGGCATTAAAATTATCTAATATTTCCATTTTTTCATCCTTTCTTTGTTACTTGTAAATACCTCATAGGAATTTGTGACTACATAAAATGCAGTGTCATCTACCTGTGTTATAATTTCCTTTATTTTAAAATAATCTTTCGTAGGTATAACACACATTAATATTTTTTTTTGGTTTTCAACCGTACCACCGTAAGCGTCTAAAATAGTTAATCGATAAGATAAATTATTTAAGATAGCTTTTTTCATTTTCTCTTCTTCTGATGTAATAATATAAAAAAATTTATCGTTAGATATTCCCAATATAACTTTATCAGCTATAATGCTCATTATGTATATCACAGTAAAACCATACAAAATGATTTCCGCCCCTAAAATAAAAGAACTGATAAAAAGAATTAAACCATCAATTATAATCATGGATTGGCCAATTGACATTTTTAAATATTTATGCATTATTTGATTTATTATATCAACTCCGCCAGTAGTAAAACCATTTTTAAAGATAAGGCCTAGTCCTATACCATTAAATAAACCACCGAATATAGTAGCTAATAATATATTTTGCTCATCTAATAATATATAATCCCCAATATTCTCGGTAAGTTTCATTAATATAGGGAAAATAAGCGAACCAGCTATTGAGTTAATAGTTTTCTCTTTTCCTAATAGTAATAAACTACATAGTAATAAAAATATAGAACAATAAAAAATAAATATAGAGGGGCTGATGTTTAGTGTTTTAAAAATAGTAATAGATAATCCGCTTAAACCTCCAGATACTATTTCATTAGGAAATAAAAATATATTGAAAGAGATAGCAAGCAGTAATGTGCCAACTATCAACGATAATATTCTTTTGATTTGGGATATTAACTTTATGTTAGCTACTGTAATTTGTTCATTAAATATGCTCATATATTGCCTCTTTTTATCTTATTAATATTATGGTATTATTATATCATAATATTAAATTAACAAATATATAATAAACCATTTGAATATTAATTTAAGTAGGAGGATATTTATGTTTAATAAGTATAAAAGGCATTTGCCAAATATTATAACAACAATAAGATTTATTTTAGCATTGAGTATTCCATTTTTATACTTAAATGGTTATATATTATTGTCAATTATAATATTTATGGTAGCGGCAATTAGTGATGCAATTGATGGGTATTTAGCTAGAAAATGGAATGTAGTATCTAATTATGGAGAAATTATTGATCCTTTCGCTGATAAAGTATTAAGCATCGGTGTTATGGTACTTATTGCTATTAAAATCAATCCTTTATTATATATTCCATTATTTTTAGAGTTGTTAATTATATTGTTAGGAGTATATGGCTATAAATATAATAGGAAAAGAAATGTTGTGCCAATAGGAAAGGTGAAAACATTTATATTGTTTACAGCAATTGCGATTGCTTTATCAACAAGTGTTATTCCCACATTGAAAATAATAATCATTCCAATTATTGGAATTACAATAATATTTCAAGCATTGACCTTAAAAGAATACTATGGAAAATTATCTAAATCTAAAAAAAATTATAGGGTTATTATCGAAGAAGATAGTTCAGTTATTTTTGTTGATAGTGATAATAATTAAGAGTTATAATAGACTATTATTTTTTGGTTTGATATAATTGTTTTACCCAAAGATGGAGGATGAATATGAAATTATTGAGTTTTGGCGCTTTATGGTGTAGTAGTTGTCTAGTTATGAAGCCTAGATTAAAAGAAATTGAAAAAGAATTATCCGAGATTGAAATTATTTACTATGATTATGATGAAAATTATGAAGAAGTTGAAAGATGGAATGTTAAGGAAGTGTTGCCTACTTTTATTCTAGTAGATAACGATAATAATGAATTGAAAAGAGTAATGGGCGAAAAAACTAAGGAATTTATTAAAAAAATGATTGAAGAATATAATAAATAAGATATTAAAAGGAGTAAATGATGTATAAATATATTAGTAGAATTGTAATATTTTTAGTATTATTGTGGTTTGTTATACCACTTAAAATAGAAGCAGAAAATAAAGTAAATTTATATTATTTTTGGGGTGATGGTTGTTTTCATTGTAAACAACTTAGGGAAGTTTTAAATGAATTAGAAGAAGAACATCCTGAGCTTGTAATTCACGAATATGAAGTTTGGTATAATAAGGACAATCAGGAATTGCTAGTTGATGTAGGCAATTTATTGAATGAAAATATTTCGGCTATCCCTTTTATTGTAATAGGAAATAATACATTTTCTGGCTTTTCACCTTCAGAAACAAAAAACCAACTGAAGAAAGCGATTGAATATTATCGCACTTCTCAGTGCCGAGATGTTGTAGGAGAAAGGCTTGGTATAGTAGAAGAAAACCCTAATTATAGTAAATATTGTGATTTTAATAAAGATGTAAGTAGAATTGATATTCCTTTTTTAGGTTCTTTAAATTTAAGCAATTTGTCTTTGCCTGTTATTACTATTATATTTGGAATAGTAGATGGGTTCAATCCCTGTGCTATGTGGGTTTTACTATTCTTAATTAGTACTTTATTTGGAATGAAAGACAAAAAAAGAATGTGGATATTAGGATTAGTATTTATTTTTACATCAAGTGTTATGTACTATTTATTCATGAGTGCATGGTTAAATTTAATGTTGTTTATCGGCGCATTATTATGGATAAGATTACTAGTGGGATGTATTGCAGTAACTGGAGGAAGCCTTAATATAAAATCATATTTTGATAGTAAAGACGATGGTTGTAAAGTAGTTGGGTCAGAGAAGAAAAAACGGATTTTTGATAGGATTAGAAAATTTACTAGTGAACAAAATCTTTTGTTTTCTGTTGTTGGCATTATTTTTCTTGCAGTATCAGTTAATTTAATTGAACTTGTATGTTCGGCGGGATTGCCAGTAGTTTATATTCAAATTCTTACCTTAAATAATATATCTGGTTTTGGTTATTATTGGTATTTACTATTATATGTTTTATTTTTTATGCTAGATGATATATTGGTATTTAGTATTGCTATGATAACATTTAAACTAACAGGGGTATCTACTAAGTATGCTAAAATATCACATTTAATTGGTGGTATTTTAATGATAATAATTGGAGTGCTATTAGTATTTAGACCAGAGTGGTTAATGCTTGGATAAATTATTTTAAAAACACAAAAGCATGTGTTTTTTCTTTATATAATAGTGCGCAAATAAAGTAAATATTAATTATTAAATAAAAGAATTAATTATAGTATAATATTATAATATAGATTGGTTGATAGTATTGTATAAAAAAAATAATAAGAAGGTGAAATGATGAAATTAGCAAATGAATGGAAAGATTATGAAATAATTGATATGGCGAATGGTGAAAAACTAGAAAGATGGAATAATATTATTCTTATAAGGCCTGATCCACAAATAATATGGAATCAAAAAAGCTTTGAATCACTATGGAGTGGCGCTTACGCGCATTATCATAGAAGTTCAGAAGGTGGCGGATCGTGGGAGTATCATAAAAAAATTCCAGAAAGTTGGGTAATAACATATAAAAACTTAAAATTTAATGTAAAGCCTATGGGATTTAAACATACTGGATTATTTCCAGAACAAGCCGTTAACTGGGATTTTATGATAGATAAAATAAGTAAAGCAAATAGAAAAATTAAAGTATTAAATCTTTTTGCTTACACTGGTGGTGCGACTATAGCATGTAGTTATGCTGGAGCTAGTGTATGTCATGTTGATGCTTCAAAAGGTATGAATAATTGGGCTAAAGAGAACTTAAAAACATCCGGATTAGAAAACAATGAAATTAGATTTATTCAAGATGATGTTATAAAATTTGTTAAAAGAGAAATAAGAAGAGGAAATAGGTACGATGGCATAGTAATGGACCCTCCGTCTTATGGTAGAGGGGCTAGTGGAGAAGTTTGGAGCTTAGAAAAAGATTTAACTAATCTTATTGAATTATGTAGCGAACTTTTATCTGATGTTCCATTATTTTTTGTTGTTAATTCTTATACCAAGGGATTATCGCCATATTTGATAGCTAATTTATTAGAAGTATATATTAAACACAAAGGAATTATAACTTCTGGCGAACTTGGGCTTCCTATGACAAATTCTAATTTAATATTACCATGTGGAATATATAGTAGATGGGAAAGTCAGTAAAGAGTATTTAATTTTTGAGCTTGACAGCGAAAATGAGAAAAACCTTCTATAATAAGAAGGTGCTCATTTTTATTTATTGTATATCGAAATAAATTTTACGAAATGAATAATTTTTATATTTTTAAATAAAATTAAATATACTCATAATATATCAATTTTGAAAGTGTCCTGAAAATGCTAAATAATATTATTTTTGGTCTTAATAAACTAACTTTTAAATTAATTAAAATAAAAAAAAGAAAAAAAGCAACTAATTATTAAAATATTTGTGATAAAATAATGAAAGGTGATAATATGAAAAAAAAGATTATTAGTAAGGAAGTTCGAAATTATTTTATTTACTTTTTAGTAGTTCTATTTACTATTTCTTTGGTTATTTACTTAAGAAGTTGGTATAGATCCTATCTGGCGTATCAATTAACAATACCTGTTATTGATGGATATTTGCATGAAATTAAATATAATGAATTAGATAATTATATTTTAGAAAATCCTGATTTTGTTCTTTATATGTGTACATCAAACGACAAGGAATGTCGTGATTATGAAAGAGAATTTAGAAAAATAGTTAGAAAATATAATTTAAAAGATAGGATAATTTATTTAAATTTAACTGACCATATCAAAAACAAAGATAACACTTTATTGAATATTAATCTTGATATAAGTTCTATGATGAATGAGGAATTATTTTTTCACTCTTATCCTTCTATTTCAATATTCAAGGAAAAAAAATTACACGACTTAATAATTGTTAATAATAGCTCTACCCTAGATGAAGTAGTTCAATTTTTAGAGGAATATGAAATAATTATGAAATATTAATAATTGTATTATTTAATATAGTCATTATTTTTAAGTTTTTCTATTATTTCATCTTTTGATATTATTTTATCAATTCTGTTTAAAACAGAAATTTCTTCACCGTTATTTATAAAAATAACAGTGGGGATGCTATCAATTTTAAATAATTCTGTTACTGTTTTTCTGTCGTTACCATAATTATCAAGATTTATATATTTGGCGCGAATATTATACTCGCTTAACACTTCTTCAAAGATAGGTGCAAATGTTTGACAGGCAGAACAATTTGCAGAGCCTATATACATGATAAATGTTTCTTTTGCATCTAGTAATTCTATTAATTTAGAGTAATTAATTGATTGTAGGTATAAAGAATCTTGATTCTTATTATATTGATAACTAATAATAAAAATTGATAATAATATTAATAGGAAAAAAATTATTGTATATGTTATTAAATTTTTATTTTTCAAAATTATGCACCTCAAATCGCATATAAATTATAGCATATAAAAATATTTAGTTAAAGAAAATTTGAATATTGGATTTATTTTTCAAATTTTAATCTCAATAATAAAAAAAAGAGAAAATGATAATTATTATAAAATAAGATGATAATAATAGCAAAAATCTTCCCATTTATATCCAGGGAAGATTTTTATTTAGCTTTTGTTGAAAAAGATTTAATAATATATTAAGTGCGTTTAGTGAGTGCGACCATATTTTCAAACATCCTATTAAATTGTTCTTCGCTTTATTTTTTGTAATTCTTTTTTCTCAATGGCTTCGTCAACTAGTAGGGCAAGATAATTAGTTGATGTTGTATTAATTGAAACGATGCCGTTGTTGATTATGTCTTGTCTAATTTTGTTTAATAATTGATTGTAGAGTTTGAGATTATTATTTTTACGGTCTCTCATATGGCCGCCAGTATGCATAATCATATTATTGAAACTTATGCCTTCTTTTAATGTTAAATATTTTAATAAGGGAGGCATGTGATCAAAAGCAGTTTCAGGGGTCTGATTGTGATGTGGTTGGTTAAGATTAGGAAAAAAAATAGTTATTGTATCAAGCAGACGATTAAGTTCAAAAATTTCAGGTGAAGTTTTATAAAATTCTAATGCATATTTATACAATGAAATTTTTTCGTCTCTAGTTCTAGAAGCTTGGTTATTAGCCTCGCTATAAGCAAATATT
>DBNY01000049.1:0-648 GCA_002299475.1 Caryophanales bacterium UBA660
TCAAGATAAGAAATATGAGGGCAAACAGCCAAGTATAAAGGAACTTGAGAGTTCGTTTAATGGTAGCAACGCTCTGCCAAATGTCTATTACGTGAACTCCGTACTATATTTTATAGGTGAGTTCGCAATTAATATAAAGATTTTGATAAGTAAAAATTATAGTTTTTTATCAAAGTCAAAGAGATAATTTAAGTTTTATGCTTAAATTATTTTTTTTGTGCTGTGAGAACATAACGGGAGTGATTTGTGATTGTATACAAGCAAGGTCAACTATATAAATCCTTTCTTATTAATCTAGAGAAATCAATCATACGACACATTCGTTATAAAATTAAATGAATCTAATATATTAAATTGAATATTATTCTACTATTTCGTTTTGAGCTCTAAATCCTAATAATTTTCTTGAAATGTTATTGTATCTCAGGTCTCGTATTTCTTAATTTTCCTTATTAAATTATCTTTAGACGTAAATATTTGGTTACTATAAAACTATTAGGTATCTATTCCATTTGATAAACTTAGGCGTTTATATTTTGTCATAATCAAAATTTCCATGAAGACAATTAAACAGAATATCAAATAATTATTTTACTACAAAAAAAAGTGAAAGACTAACTTTCGCTTTTGATTATGATGCTGAACTTT
>DBNY01000049.1:953-23290 GCA_002299475.1 Caryophanales bacterium UBA660
ATTATGATGCTGAACTTTAACTTTTCATTTAACTAATAAAACTTTAATAGTAGTAGAATGGATATTTTTTTGTTATAATTGATTTAGGTGATTTGCATGAATTTTATTGAGATTTATTTTAATTTATTTTTTACAATTTTAAAAAGTTTTTGGTATATGTGGATTATAATATTTGCATTTTATATTATTCCTATGATTTTTTATTATATAAAATATAAAAAATCCAATTATAAATACGAATCAGGTATAAGCTATTTTAAATTTTACTTTGATAAAGGTTTTTTCGGTGAAGGTTTAACTTTTATGAATTTGGAAAAAATCCCACATTATGGGAAAATAATGACAAATTTATATTTGCCAACTGAAGACGGCACAACAGAAATAGATTTAATTTATATATGTAAAAGAGGTATTTATGTAATAGAATCAAAAAATTATTCTGGTTGGATTTTTGGCAGTCAAAACTCCAATAATTGGACTACTATTATATATAATTATAAGCAAAAGTTTTTTAACCCTATTTGGCAAAATAAGAAACATATAAAATATCTAAAGCCTCACGTCGATGTTCCGCTTAGTTCTTTGATAGTTTTTAGTGAAAGATGTGAATTAAAGAAATTAAATTATGATAGTTCTAATACAAAAATACTAAGTCGTAAATATTTAGTTGCATTTTTATTGAAAGAGCTCGATAAGGATGAAATAATAACTAAGGAAAAAATAGATGAAATATATAATAATGTAAAAAAATTCAATTTGGTATCAATCGATGAGAAAAAAGCACATATAGAAAAAATAAAAAAATATATAAAAGAATAATATAGAAAAATATTTGTTTACTATTTATTATTAGGGTTAGTAAAAGGCCTTCTTATAATGGGAAAGATTGCCAAAATTATGATAATTGTAATGAAGTGTTGATAATAATGCTTTTGTTTATTTATGATAGTACTTTTTATAGAGCGGTAATGCCACAGAAGTATTTCATATTTTATATAGAAGTTGTATTTAGAGCTATATTTACACTATTGAAGAATATAATGAAAGGCAAGACGCTCAAGTTATAAATGATTAATTAGGGGGTATGCTTGTCAATTTATTTAACGCACTAAAACAAATTGATTATGACGCAGTGATTAATAAGATTAGCATTTGGTGGGCTATTGCATATCATGATTGTTAAATTCTGCGATAAATTTTAAACGCAGTTAATAATTTTAATACAATGGCTGCGTAAAATCCGTGAGTAACAGCAACTTTATAAAATCGCATCTTTTCTTTTTGAATGTGTAATGTTATAATATAATACATGTGAGGAGATGAAAGCATGAGAACATATAAGGCGAATTTGCCAGAGGGTGTAAGAAAAAAATTTGAAACTAGAGTTGGTCGTAAGGTTAAATTAGTAAACAAACTTTATCTTAAAAAAAGCAATAAAAAAGAAGAAAAGTAATAAAAGAATCTGACTATAAATGGTTAGATTTTTAATTTGTTAACAATTGTAAGAATTGTAAAATTATGATATATTATTAGACATTAAGATTTAGGGGGAATTTTAGTATGGATAATAAAAAAAATATAGTTGGATATGTAGATTTTGAGATGATATTAAAAGATAAAGTAAAATATGCGTGGGAATTTAGTCAAAAAAATCCCACTTTATGCAATTTGTTATTAAGATTGTGGGCCAATAATGTTGAAACTTTAGCTTGTAGCAATAAAGATGATGAGGATACGCCAAATATAATTGCTTTTTATATGCCATTTCATCAGAAAGAGTTAATTTCTAAAGTATTGGAAGCAATATATAATCTAGATTATGCTATTATTACTATTGGCAAGGGATTTAATAGAGATAATTTGTATGTGGATATAAGATCCTATTTAAATGGTGATAATATGTTTAGAACTTTGTTTGAGGCTTTGCCTAATTATGATACAAAAATGGAAGTAAAATCTAACGAAAATATATATTGGTCTAAAGTGGAAACTTTAATTAATGACGAAGATAAGGCTGAGATTGTTGAAATGGTAGAGTTTATAGAAAATTTTAATTATGATTCTTATTTAGTAAAATTGGAAAAAAATAATAGTTTTAAAAATGATAATTTCGAATTATCAATTGCTAAAAAAGATGACAGTTTAATTAGGCCTAACTATTTTATATGTGAAAGATATAGCCGCTTCTCCTTAAAAGAAGCGAAAGAAATAAAGTTGTCTCGATAGTAATGCAAAAAAGGAAAGAAGTCTTTCCTTTTTGTTATTAATAACGCCATCCTCCAATGTATATGATGGCCAAGAGAATAAACAATACTAATATAACAGCGTATCCTGCATGATGGCCTCCAGTGGTCATAAAATTTCCCCTTTCATTTGATTTTTATTTATTATACAAGGCAACGAGCCCCTAATACAATTACTAAGAGAATAAATAATACTAATATAATTGCATAATTGTTGCCATATCCGTAGCTGCATCTATAAATAGGATAGCCGCAGCCGTATCCATAACCAAACATATTTTCCCTCCTTTTTTTGTTCTATTACAATTTATTACAATATTAACTAAGTAGTTATAATAGTAACCTAGAAATATTGCAAAAGAACCAATAATATTGTCACTAAAAAAGGAAAAATAATTTCCCCTTATCTGTACGACTTTTTATTGATAATTTCTATTGGCTATTTCTATTGCTTTTTTAATTATATTTCCACAATTTCTTGAAGATACAGCGCCCCAACCCTGATTTTGAACTGTATTATATATTCCTAATTCTTGAGCAATTTTTTTTCTTAAACTGGCCGATATAATAGTTTTTGTTCTATTCATAATTTCCCTCCTTAATATAAAAAGCGTACATTATTATTTTAATTTTTTATGTCAAAAATATGTAATTTATTTATAAAAAAAAATAGGGAAATTAGCCTTGCAAACTTAGAAATGGATATAAATTTGCTAAATATTGACTTTTATTTTATTGTATGGTAATGTCTATAACAATTACATATTAATTTTTATTTTAAATAGAGGTGTTTTGCATGAGGTATGCTCAAAAAATACTAACCTTAGATAACTTATTGTCAAATGTCAAATTATATATTAATGATGAAGATAAAATTGAATTGATAAAATCAGCATTTTTATATGCTGAAAAACTACATTTGGGCCAAAGTAGACTTACTGGTGAACCTTATATTCAGCATCCATTAAATGTTGCAATTATTTTGTCTGAAATGCACGCAGATGTAAATACTATTATAGCTGCCTTACTTCACGATACAATTGAAGATTGTGGAATTACTAAAGAAGAAATAAGCCAGAAGTTTAATAATGAAGTGGCTATGTTAGTAGATGGGGTTAGTAAAATAAAAGCAATGAATTTTGCAACTAAAAATGAAATGATTGCGGCCAATCAAACAAAGGTATTGGCTACGATGAAAGAGGATGTTAGAATAATTATTATAAAACTGGCCGATAGATTGCATAATATTAAAACGCTTTCGGTAAGAGATAAACAGAAAAGAAAAGAATATTCCTTAGAAACACTTGAAATATTTGTGCCTATTGCTTATTATTTGGGACAGTATAAATTAAAAAACAAATTATCTGATTTAGCATTTAGATATTTAAAACCTACTATTTATCGCAATTTATCTAAGGAATTAAAGAAATATGAAAAAGATAGTAAAGAATCTATAAATATAATGATCGAAAATATATCCTTATTACTAGAACAAAATAATATTTCTTACAAAGTAGTATCAAGGGTTAAAAATTTATATAGTGTTTATAGAAGAACTTTAGCGGGTAAAAAGGTGAGAGAAATACATGACTTATTAGCTATTAAAATAATTGTTAATGATGTGAAAGATTGTTATACAACGCTAGGCTTAGTTCATTCTAAATACTGGCCGATAAATAATAAGTTTAAAGATTATATAGTAAATGCTAAAACTAATATGTATCAATCTCTTCATACAACAGTATTTGGTGAGAATGGCAATGTTGTTCAAATTCAAATAAAAACTCAAGAAATGCATGATATAGCTAATCATGGAATAACAATTTTGTGGCAAAAACATGAAAATGATATTAACTATAAAATGCAACAGGAATTAAAAGCAAAGTTTCAGTTTTTTAAGTCGTTAGTTGAATTATATAATGATACTAATGATGATGTGGAATTTATTAATTTAGCAAAGGATGAAATTTTTAATTCGGTTATATATGTTTATACGCCTAAGGGAGAGGCTATACAATTACCATTTGGTAGTACGGCAATTGATTTTGCTTATAAATTACATTCTGATATTGGTAATAAAATGGTCGGAGCTATTATAAATGATAATTATGTTAATTTGGATACTGAATTGAGTAATAAAGATAGAGTAAAAATAATTACTAGTGATTTATCTGCTGGCCCTTGCAAAGAATGGCTTGCTATTGTAAAGACGCAAAATGCTAAACGGAAGATAAGAGAATTCTTAAATAATTAAGAATGTTTGTTATTAATAGGTCAAATATTATAATATATATAGGAGTGATATAGTGACTACTAAAGAGATAAGAAGAAGCTTTATTGATTATTTTAAAAATAAAGGACATAAGGAAATTAGGAATGCTTCATTAATTCCAGAAAATGATCCTAGTGTTTTGTTTACTACGGCGGGCATGCATCCTTTAGTCCCCTATTTGTTGGGTGAAAAACATCCTCAGGGCAAAAGATTGGTAAATGTTCAAAGGTGCATTAGAACAGCTGATATTGATGAAGTCGGCGATGAAACCCATTTAACTTTTTTTGAAATGTTAGGAAATTGGAGTTTAGGGGATTATTTTAAAAAAGAATCGATTGAAATGAGTTATGATTTTTTGATTAATCATCTTGGAATAGATGCAAATAGATTGGCTGTTACTGTTTTTGAGGGCGATAAAAGTGTAGTCCGCGATGTTGAAACGTATGAAATATGGAAAGCATTAGGAATTCCAGAAAACAAAATATTTTATTGTGGTAGAAAAGAAAATTGGTGGGGGCCAGCAGGCATTACCGGCCCTTGTGGACCTGACACTGAAATTTTTATTGATACGTTAAAAGAAAAATGTAGTGATGAATGTGGTCCTTCTTGTAGTTGTGGTAAGTATGTTGAGATATGGAATAATGTATTTATGGAATATAATAAGCTCGCTGATGGCACATATGTTGTATTAGAACAAAAAAATGTTGATACGGGTATGGGGTTGGAAAGAATTTATTTTGCAGTAAATAATTGTAAAACGGTATATGATACTGAGATATTTATTGACATTTTAAATAAAATAGAGGTTGTTTCAGGAAAAAAATATAGTGAAAACTGTAAGGCTTTTCGAATAATTGCTGACCATATTAAAACTTCAGTATTTATATTAGGTGATGAAAAAGGGGTCAAACCATCAAATAGTGATCAGGGATATATTTTAAGAAGACTAATTAGAAGAGCATGTCGTTATTTGAAACAATTGGATATAGAACATTATGCAATAAAAGAAATTGCATTGGTAGTGATTGAACAATATGGCGATGTTTATCCGTCTTTGATAAACGGAAAATATTTGATTTTAGAAGAATTAGAAAAAGAAGCGACGTCGTTTAGTAAAACATTATCAAGGGGATTAAAAGAATTTTTGAAGATAATAGAGGCGAATAAAACAGAAATATTATCTGGAGATAATGCTTTTAAGTTATATGATACATATGGATTTCCATTAGAAATAACAATGGAACTTTGTAGAGAAAAGGGTATAGCAGTTGATGTAGAGGGATTTAATGAAAGATTTAGACAACATCAGGAATTATCGAGAGTAGGTGCACAATTTAAATTTAAAGGTGGTTTAGCGGACAATAGTTTTGAAACAACGAAATTGCATACAGCTACTCATTTGCTACATGCTGCATTGAGAAATATATTTGGCGATAATGTGAAACAGATGGGAAGTAATATTACCCATGAACGTTTAAGATTTGATTTTGCATTTGAAAGAAAATTAACGGATGAGGAAATCAAAAAAGTTGAACAAATAGTAAATAAAGCTATTGAAGAATCTATTGATGTTATTGTTGTTGATAGGACTTTAGAAGAAGCGAAACAGGATAATGTTATTGGCTTGTTTGAAAGTAAATACGATGATGTAGTTAAAATTTATTACATGGGAAATTTTTCTAAAGAAATGTGTGGGGGGCCTCATGTCAATAATACATCAGAACTTGGGAAGTTTAAAATAATTAAGGAAGAGAGTAGCTCGGCAGGTGTTAGAAGAATAAAAGCTATTCTTGAATAGTTAGTGTTGGTTGTACATTGCATTGTGTTTTTTGTGATATTTGAATCACTAGCTAACTTGCAAGATTTTGCAAAATGTGTATTTTGTGCGAGGAAATGAATTGAGAGACGATATTGGCCATATTGGAGTACATGAAAAATTACTTAAAAATGTAAAAAAAAAGTTTTTGAATCGAATAATTATGTAATATAAAAGTTTTTACTATTCATGCATTGCCTAACAAAAAACAAAATATTTTTATATAACTGTTTTCTATGGATATTGCTATTCTAATGATGAATAAATATTTCCAAAATAAAGTGTATAAGGTAAAATTTATGCGCTTATTTTATTGATGAAAAGAATAAATAATAATAAAAAAGACCACATTTGTGATCTTTTTATATCTTTTAATTCCAATTAATCTGCCTTGCGAAAACTACGCCATTCATACTTGCTTGAATTAATCCGCGAGTAATGCCAGCGCCATCACCTAATACATGAAGATTTTTAATGTTAGTTTCAAAACTATCTGAAACTTTTATTTTGTTTGAATAAAATTTAGCCTCAACTCCATACAATAATGTTCCGTCACCAGCAAAGCCTTCAATAATATTATCTAACGCTTCAATTGTTTCAACAATATCAAGCATTATACGATACGGCAATACTAAACTTAAATCTCCTGGTACGGCATCTTTTAGAGTCGGCTGCACATTATTTTTTTCTAATCTCTCAATGGTGGTTCTTCTTCCTCTTTTAAAATCGCCGTATCTTTGAACTAATATTTTGCCACCAGCAAGCATATTGGCAAGGCTCGCTATATGTTTGCCATATTCGATCGGCGTTTTAAATGGATGAGTAAATTTCAAGGATACCAATAGGGCAAAATTTGTGTTATTGGTTTTTAATTTATTATCTTTATAACTATGACCATTTACTAGTGATAAATGATTATCGTATCTTTCTTCCGTAACTTCTCCCTTGGGATTCCAGCAGAAAGTTCTCACTTTATCATCAAATGTTTTAGTAAAATTGAGAAGTTTACTTTCATAAGTAATGCTATCTATTAATTTAGTAATGCTACTATCGCATTCCATTCTAACACCAATGTCTATAATACCAACTTCAGTCTCTATATTATGTTTTTCACATAAATCTTTTAACCATTGACTGCCATCTCTTCCAATTCCAACAACAGTCTTTTTGGCGTAATATTTATTGTTATCAGTAGTAACACCAATAATTGCATTGTTTTCAATAATAAAATCTTTAACCGGAGTATTAAAAATGATTTCAATATTTAAGGCATTTAAATGTTTTTGCAACTTGCCATATATTTCATATGCTTTTTCAGTTCCCAAATGTCTAACGCCAGATTCAATTAATTTCAAATTGCTTTGGATTGCTTTTTTTCTTATAAAATCTAGCTCTATAGAAGATTCTATGCCATAAATTTTAGTATCGGCTCCAAGATCTAAATATATTTGATCGGTATATTTTAAAACTTCTTTATATTTATCTGCACCAATATATTGAATTAAATCACCGCCCACCTCGCCGTGTTCGTTAATGCTTAATTTTCCATCAGAAAATGCACCAGCTCCAGAAAACCCGGATATAATATTACAAGGTGTACAATCAACGCATATGTTTGTTTTTCTCTTGGGGCAATTTCGTTTTTCAATCGAACGTCCCTTTTCAATCATTAAAATTTTCAGGTTGGGATACATTTTTTTTGTTTCCAATGCTGCAAATATACCACTGGGGCCTGCTCCTACAATTATTAAATCATATTGATTCATTGGGCATCCTCCTTATAAATAGATGTTTATTTCTATAAAGAAGGTAATCTTATAAATCGCTCTTATATATTTTTAAAAGATTTATAATACGTACTTCTATTACATATATATTTTATCATTTAAATTTTACTAATACAACAGTGTTAATGATAGGGATTTGATTATTTTGACAAATATCATAAAAAATGTTATTATATTTCATCAAAAGAGGGGGTAACAATGTGCAAGCGCTAAATATTAGTAAACAAAAGTTTTTGCAATTAGAAAGATTTAATTTGCCTAAAGAAGTTTTTAGTACAGAATGTCAGTTATATATCATTGAAGCAAAAGAAAAATGGAATAAGAAAAGATTATTATTAAAAAAACTGTTTTCTAATTCTGGTTCTTATTTTGGCAACAAGCTGTTAACCTTAAATACATTGATAGATAATAAAGACTTTATAGGAATAGATGAATTAGTTTTCCCAGAATCTATTGTTGTTGTTGATAAGAGGGTTGTTGGTTTCTCGATGCCTTTTATTGAGGATACAATTAATATAATTACGATATTGCAAAATTATAATGTTTCAACTTTAGAAAAGATAGGGATTTTGAAACAAATAGGTGAAATATTAAAAAAGGTTCAACGAGTTAAAAAATTTTCGAATAATTTTTTTCTTGGTGATGTATATGAGGGTAATTTTATAATGAATGTTAATACTGGTATTGTTTATGCTGTTGATTTAGATAGTTGTAAGATAGGGAACAATCAACCTTTTCATGCTAGATACTTAGCCTCTAATCCAAATATAAGTGCTTTTCCTCACAAATATCCCACTAATGCGGAGGGCATATATATACCAAATCATAATACGGAATTAATGTGCTATGTATTTATAATTTTAAATACTATTGCTAAGGGGCCTATACATAGATTATCTAGTGAACAATATTTTACTTATTTACAATATTTAAGTGATATTGGGTTTTCAAATGAACTTCTTGATTGTTTTGTTAAAGTTTATACTAATGGTCATAATGTATCTCCTCAGCAGTTGTTAGATAGTATACCTGATAATGTTGGCAGAGCCAATTACAAGGTTTATCAACACGTATTAAAAACAAGAAACCAATAAGCAAAACCATTTAATTATGGTGCTGTTTTTAGTTTATTACTTAATTCTATTATAATAAATTTTTTGTTTGTTTTTTACGGCAAAAGAAGCCCAGTAATTATTATAATATTAACTTGTGTACAAAAACATATTATGTAATATACTGAATGGATATTATTAAAAAAATAACTAGATATAATTTTTAAAATTCTTTACTTTTTTTTTGTATTATGATAGTATTGTTCATTATGTGGCGCAATATTCTAGTCAGATAATTTTATTTTAAGATAAGCCTAAAAATCTATCCATAAGATCAACAGACGTTTTATATTTATGCTTTTTTCGCCCAGATTAGGGTGTAAGTATGAAAATTGGGATTAAGGTGGAATTATAATGGCATATAATCAACTGCCTTTGTTCTGTCACTTAAATATTTTGCAAAAGATCTTGTCGTGAGTGAATATGGCGGATAAGGAGTCTTAGAAGGTTCTTATAGCTAAGGAAAAACTTCTTATTGTCTTTTGAAATCATATTTGCAAAAGCGAATAATAATAAAATTCTTCTGTTTGGGAAAACCTCTAGATTGTTCAATATGAAGCGTTGTAGGGATTGAAGTGTGGACTAAGTGGTAATCAAGTAACTATTTTGGTAACGATTAGTTGCCCTTTTTAAAGAGAAATCGCCAGGAAGTAATGATTGGTAAAGAGCAGGGAAAGCCGACTTGACCTAAGCCGCAAGATTTACTTATAGTGTTGCCATGTATTTATTTTAGAAGGAGTATAATATAACGTGAAACGCAGAAATAATAATTGGATATATATAGTATTTGTTCTGACCTTTATTTTATCGATAGTATTTGGATTAGTATCTAATACAATAATAAATAATTTAGATGTATTTTTTGCAATAGTAGTGTTAATAGTTATAATTTTAATAGGTATAACATTTGATATTATAGGAGTTGCTATACAATCTTGTGATATATCGCCATTTACAGCAAAAGCATCAAGGAAATATAGAGGAGCTAAAGAGGCGATTTTATTATTGAAAAATACAGATAAGATTTCTAATATATGTAATGATGTTATTGGTGACATTTGTGGTATAATTAGCGGCGCTTTGGGAGCTGTGCTTTCTATTAAATTAGGGATGTTATTTGAAATAGATGTTGCTTTTTTAGGGCTTATAATAGGTGCCGTTATTGCCTCGTTTACGGTGTTTGGAAAGGCAATTGGAAAAGGTTATGCAGTAAGAAATAATGTTAAAATTATTTACAAAGTGGGTTCAATTATTCATTTTATATTTAGAAAAGAGAAGAAGATGTTTTAAATTAAACATTTTTTTATTTATAAATAATAATGAGAATAATAAAATTTATAGGCATTACTTAACTTCTATTCGTAGACCGTAATTTGCTCTTGCAAGTGGTACTGGTTAGTGTAAAGAGTTGTTAAAATCTTTAGGATATGCTATAATTGGTTTGTAGTTTATAATTGAAAGGAGAATATTTTTGGTTAACGGAAAAAAATGGGGCTTATTTTTCGCAGTTTTATTATTGCTGTCTGGCAGCTACATAATTAATTATTTCTTTTTTGTGCCAGTGAATTTTGTGGGAATTGACATTAATCCAAGCATTCAATTAGCAACTAATAGATTAAACAGAGTTGTAGATGTAGTGCCTTTAAATGAGGAGGCGGATATATTATTATCTGATATTGATTTAGATAATATGCTTATCGAACAAGCTACTGAGGAGATTATTAGTGGGGGAGTTGAAATGGGATACATTGATGAATTAGCAGTTGATAATGCTATAGTAATTAGTGTAGCTAATGGTGGCGATGAGGAACCTGCTGTGATTGAGTCAAAAATTAGCGATAGAGTTGAGAGATTTTTAACAAAAAGAAATATTCCTGCTGTTGTTCTATTGGAAAATGATAATGCAGAAAGAAAAGCATTAGCTGAGCAGTATGGAGTTAGCTATGGAAAAATGTTATTAATTCAAAAAGCAGTGGCGCTAAATCCTGATTTAAATGAAGCGGAATTAGTTGATTTTTCAACTAAGGAAATTGCAAGAACTATAAAAGATGCTAGAGTTGAAATAAGAGATACAAGAAGACTGGAAAGAAGACAGGAATTAATTCGTGAAAAAGAAGAAATAAAAAATTCATTTAAAGAAGAGTATAACAGAACTATTCAAGATATGGTTCAAAAAGATGACAGATTAAATCAAGATTTAACTGTGGAAGAAAAAGAACAGATAAGGCAAGAAATCATTAATGAAAAAAAGGAAGCCATTAAAGATATTGTTGACGAAGCAAGAGATGAAGTAAAAAGAGATTGGTCAGAAAATAATAATGGTTCTACTGATATTGATAATAATGAAATGCCAAAACCAATGAGAGACAGAATCGAAAATATTAGAGGGCGTTGGGCTCCGCAACCTAGAGAATAATGAGCAGATGTTAGAAAATTTATTTAAAGAATTATGAACAAAAACCCCCCAATTTAGTTAATTTCTGAATTGGGGGTTGCTTTATTAAAATTTAATATATTTAATAATTACTCGTTAGCAATATTGCCATATTTACTTTTGATTGCATCATATAGTTTAATAAGTGTGTCATTATTATGATTTGCATAAAATGTGTCATTATTGGTTTTATATTTTATAATATTATTGTGATATATATAGAATTCATGGATATCATTTTCAACGGTTGTAATACTTATTATTGAATGTAGGGCGTCAAGTTCTATAATTTTAGTATTATTAAATTTAATGTTTTCCAATATATCATTAATGGTTTGATAATCTTCCTTAATGAGAACTAGATCGTTATATTTTATGTTTTTAATTTCCTCTGTATATCTATTAAAATATAATGTATTATTATTTGTAAGACCAAGAACAATTGTTACGCAAACTATAATATACATTAACTTTTTTTTCATGTAATATCACCTTCGTTAATTATAGCATAAAAGCATTAACAATTATTGATAAATTTATATAAAGTTAAATGCAAAGTTAAATTAGTTAAAGTTCAGCGTCATAATTATAGCAATTGACAGCAAAAGGAAATGCAAATATATAAAAAGGCTTGATAAAATAAAAAATCCTTGATAAAATAGACACGTGCTAATTAGTATGGCGATTGTGGTGAAGTGGTTAACACACCAGATTGTGGATCTGGCATTCGTGGGTTCAAGCCCCATCAGTCGCCCCATTAAGAATAATACTACTCATAAGAGTAGATAAATATAAACCTCACTAGTCTGAAAGGATGAGTGAGGTTTTATTATGCAAAAAATTGAAAAAGAAATTGCTCCAACCTCTAAGTTGAAAGAACAAGTAGATAAGTACATATCAACTAAAAACACTTATATTACTTGGCACAATGGCATGTCTGCTACTATAGAACGGACAAATATTAGGATTATACAACCAATAAAAATCATTATAAACAAGAATTATAAAACTTATGTGATTCTATCATATGGACAATATTCGAATGATGAAAACGAAATATTCTTATATGATAAAACAAACAAAATAAGTTGGCTAAAACTAATAGAATTACTTAAAAACACATAAAAAACAGTACCTGTGTATTAAGGCACTGTATAAAAAGTGTATAAAAAGTGTATCGCCAAGTGAAGAAAATATGTATTAAAAATGTGTCTTCCCAACGTCTTTCAATAATGATAAAATTGGTATAATGACACAATTATAAATACAGAATAGGAGGAACAAAGAATGATAAGTGTAGGTATATATATTAGAGTATCAACAGAAGATCAAGCAAGAGAAGGACATTCACTTGATGAACAAGAAGAAAGATTAAAAAACTTTTGCTTAGCTAAAGATTATAAAATTTACAAAGTATATAAAGATGCTGGAATTAGTGCGAAAAATACTAAAAGACCAAAATTCCAAGAAATGATGCAAGACATGAAAGATAAAAATATAAATTTAATTCTTGCATATAAACTTGATCGAATAACAAGGTCAGTAAAAGATTTGGAAAATATAATAATAGAATTAGAAAAATATGAATGTGGAATTGAATGTATGATGGATAACATTAATACGACAGATTCTAATGGTAAGTTCTTTGTTAGGATGCTAACAGTACTATCACAATTAGAAATTGAAAGAACCAGCGAAAGAACCAAAATGGGGCTTGTTGGTGCTTATAAAAAAGGACACTATAATAGGTGTCCTTTTGGTTATACGAAGGATGGTAAAAAGGTTATAGTTGACGAAAACCTAAGACCAGTAGTTAGAGAAATATTTGCGATGTACCTACAAGGTAAATCAGCATCAATAATCAGTAAATATATAAATGCAGAATATAAAACAAGTCTTACAACTAAAAAAATAGAAAATATAGTAAAACAAAAATTTTATGCAGGAATAATAGAAATAGAAGGGAAAATATTTAATGACGTAATAGAAGGTATAATTTCAAAAGAAGAGTGGTCTAAATGCGAATCTCAATATAAGAAAAATCAAGAACGGCAGATGAGAAAAGAAAATTATATATTCTTACAAAAAATAAGATGTCCTAAATGCGGGAAAATAATGGGTGGCACACATTCGATTGGTGCTAGAGGCAAAAAGAAATTTTGGTACTATCAATGCAACTCTTGCGGAATAAGAAATTTGAATGAAGAGGTATTAGAAAGTTTAGTAATTGATGAAATAAGT
Source organism: Caryophanales bacterium UBA660 (assembly GCA_002299475.1). Classification (GTDB taxonomy): domain Bacteria; phylum Bacillota_I; class Bacilli_A; order RF39; family UBA660; genus UBA660. The sequence goes on from DBNY01000049.1 coordinate 14,859, forward strand.
GAAATAATTGATTATTATATGATAGCAGATGTATCTACAATATATACGCCAAAGCAAACTAGAGAAGACATAGATATAAACATATACGCTTCTCTAATTGAAATAGAAAAAAGGAAATCAAAACATTATAATTTAAAAACAAAAGATATATGGTATTCCCTTCCAAGAGAATCAAGACAATATTTAATACTAGATTTTATAGAAGATATAGAAATTGACGTTACATATCACCCAGAAGAGAAAGAATATAAAAAGCAAAAAGAAATCCATTTAAAACAAATAAATTTTAAAGAAGAAAAAATACAAAACATGGCTAAATTATTTAAAGAAGGAATGATGGATTTAGTGGTAAAACACAACGGCAAAAATATATTGATATCAAATCAAATGGATCAAAAAGAAGTTGAAAGGTATTTAGATAAAATCAAAAGCAAATATAAAGTTAAAACAATTCAAGTAGACATTGAAAATATAGATTTCAACAAACTAGCTGTTGATCGCATAATACGAATAATCCCGACATCAATAACTGGAAAGATTAGTTATACCATAGTTATGACATAATTTGATAAAAAACGACAAAAAATTTACATATCGGGACAAAACGACATAATTTTCATCATAAATTGTCTAAAATTGTTTTAAGGAATTTGCTACCTGAGTTTCTAAAAAGAACATTAGCAGAAATGTTCTTTTTTTAATATATAATCAGAAAAAATAGGAAGGGGAAGAAAATGTTTAATTTTATAATAGATTATCCCAAAACAAGAAAAGCGGTAGAATTTTTTGTTTGGAATTACGAAAACATGAAGTTTAAGTTAGAAGAGTCTAAAGCATTAACTGTATCAGCCAGTTTTATTATGATGAATCCAAATAAAAATAATGGAAGAAAATCCACTATTGAGAATTCGGTTATTTATTCAATGGAAGTGGAAGAAAAGCTAATGGTTTTACTTGAAAAAATAGAAAAGGCTTTTAATCGATTATCAACTGAAGAAAGACAGTACCTGGGACTGAGATATTTTAGTAATTTAAATCTAAATGATGAAGAAATAAGAGATAAGATGCTTTGTGGTTATAGGCATTTCACTGATGTAAAAAGAAAAGCTATAACAAGATTTGCATTATCACTTGGAATCGAGGTGTATGAAGAACCAAGAAAAAATAAAGTAAAATAATTTTTAAGAAGAATAATTCTTCTTTTTTATTATAAGAATCGAGGTGGTTATATGAAAGATGAATAAAGATTTATAAGATAGTTAGGAGGAAAAGTGAAAAATAAAATTATGGTAAGAGGGAATCTTCCCAATGTTGCAAAATATTTATTAACAAGTGAACAAAAAATATTTTTAATATTTGATTATGAACAAAGTAAAAAAATAAGAAAGGAAGGGAAAGATGACAAGAAAATTACCAATCAAAGTAAAGCCGTACGATCATCAAATAAAAGCATTTAATTTTGCAATTAAAAAATTAAAACTAGACTGTGGCGAAGATGCGATTGGTTCATGTGCCTTATTAATGGATATGGGGCTAGGTAAATCTTTAACTAGCATCGCAGTTATAGGATATGCTTTTCAACATAAACGAATTAATAAAGTTTTAATTATATGTCCTACATCAATAATAAATGTATGGATTACTGAATTTAAAAAGTTTGCCGATTACGATTACACCATTGAGGCTTTAACAGGCGCACTCATGAGTAAGCGTAAGGACAAACTACGATCATTATATCATAAGAATGGTGTAAAAATAGCTGTAGTAAATTATGAAGCAACATGGCGAATGGAACAAGAGTTAAATATCTTTAAACCGGATATGATTATATGTGATGAATCACAAAAAATAAAAAATCATAGTGCAGCTCAAAGTAAGACAATTCATCGTTTGGGACTAAAAACTAGACATAAAATGATTTTAACAGGGACTCCAATTCAGAATAATGCTCTAGATGTATTTAGTCAATGGAAATTCCTTGATCCAGGAATCTTCGGTGTCAGTTTTTATGCCTTTAGAAACAGGTATTGTATGATGGGTGGTTATTATAATCATCAAATACTAAACTTTAAAAACATGGATGAACTAACAGAAAAAGCACATAGCATATCCTATCGTGTTACAAAAGAGGAAGCACTGGATTTGCCAGAGCAAATATTTTTAAATAGATACGTAACATTAGAAAGTACTGCTAGGAGTACTTATGAATCAGTAGTTAAACAAAGTTACGTTGAATTATCAAGTGGTGAAATAACTGCAACGAATGTACTAACAAAACTAATGAGATTATCACAAATAGCTGGCGGACATGTTACGGATGATAATGGCAATATTCAAATAATATCAAAGGCTAAAATAAATGAACTTAAAGACATAATTGAAGATGTGATTATTTCAAGTAGAAAAAAGTTAGTTGTTTTTGCGAGATTTATTCCAGAAATAGAAAGTATCAAAAGATTAGCTGATGAAATGCAAATTCAATATTCAATAATAACAGGCTCAGTAGAAATGGATTTGCGTGGTGATGCCGTTGATAAGTTTCAAACAGATGAAAATATAAAACTTTTTATAGCTCAAATTCAGACAGCAGGTTTAGGAATAACATTGACGGCAGCAGATACTGCTGTTTTTTATTCTCTAGATTTTAACTATGCGAATTATTCTCAAGCAATTGCCAGAATCCATAGAATAGGTCAGAAAAACAGTTGTACTTACATTAATATCATTGCCGAAGATACTATAGATACAAAAATACTCAATGCACTTGAAACAAAGGAAAATATTGCAAAAACTATTGTAGATGATTGGAAAAAATATTTTAGGAAAGAGGGATAAAAAATGCGTCTTTTTAGTTTATTTGCTGGAATTGGAGGACCAGAAAAAGCACTAGAAAGATTAAAAATAAAATATGAATTGGTAGGATATAGTGAAATTGATAAATATGCAAGTAAGTGTTATTCATCAATTTTTAACATCTCCGAAAGTCTTAACTATGGTGATATTAAAAACATAGAAGAAAAAAATCTTCCTGACTTTGATTTGTTAACATGGGGATTTCCATGTCAAGATATTTCTATTGCTGGTAGACAAGCAGGAATTAAAGAAGGTAATAGAAGTGGTTTATATTATGATGGTCTAAGAATATTAAAAGAAAAGAAACCTAAATATTCAATTATAGAAAATGTTAAACAATTAACAAGCAAAAAGTTTAGAGATACTTTTGAAATGATTCTTCGAGATTTAGAAGAATCTGGTTATAAAAACTATTGGCAAATACTAAATGCGAGAGATTATGGAGTTCCACAAAATAGGGAAAGAGTTTTTATTGTTTCGATTAGGAACGATATAGAACAATCATTTGAATTTCCAGAGAAAGAAGTTCTTCAAGTGAAATTAAAAGATTTGCTCGAAGAAAATGTAGATGAAAAATTCTATTTAAGTGATCGCTTAATTAAGTGTTTTTCGGATACTACTGATAGGAATGGTTATGTTAGAGGAAAAAGATTTAATCCACATGATTTAACAAAAGAATATGCTTTTACAATAACTACATCTGCGGGGAATCGTGCTACTGATAACTACATTAAAGTTCCGGAAGCAACTAAAAAAGGATATGCAGAAGCCCGAGATGGTGATGGGATTTATATTAACAGACCACATCAAAAAAGAGGGTGTGTTCAAAAAGGAAAAGTTCCAACAATTAAAGCAAACCCAGGCGATTTAGGAGTAGTCGTAGAAAATAAAATTATTCTCGAAGAATCACTTGTAAGAGATGGTTGGCACAAAAGGAATAAGCAAGTTATAAACCCAGAGGGTATATCAAGTTGTGTTGTAGCACAGTCCAATAATTCACTCCAAAAAGTTGCGGTTGATGAAAACTTCATCACAAAAAAATATAACAAATTTATTACTGAAAACGGATATATACCAGTAAAGTTTAATCCTTATAATGAAAAGGAAATAGAAGAAGTCGCTCCAACACAATCTACACAGTGTGGAAGTGCAACAAGTAGCTCAGCTGTTTTGAATTATACGAAAGAATTACGAATCAGAAAACTTACACCACTGGAATGTTGGCGATTAATGAATTTTGATGATGAAGATTTTTATAAGGCAAAGCAAACAGGAGTAAGTAACACCCAACTATATAAAATGGCTGGGAATTCAATTGTAGTAAAAGTAATACAAAAAATATTAGAAAATTTATTTATGAAAGGATAAAGAAATGAAAACGATTATTAGCAAAGAAGTAATGAATCAGGTATGGGAAATAGGAAACAACAGAGTTATTGAATTAGAAAAACTAATCAATGAATATCCCATTTTGACAAGGTTAATTAGAGAAATAAAAAAAGACTATATTGTATGTTTAAATGCAATTTCATCAAGAGATTTCAACTTAATTGAACAAATGAGAAAAATTATTGATACCAAAGAAATTGAATTGGAAGAACAAGTAAAGGAAATAGATGAAGATACTCATCGAAGTAAGAGAGCTAAACAAAGCAAAAATAAAGAATGTGAGGAAATAAAGGATGGAGAATAAGATTGATTTAGTTTTAATAGATGATTTACAAGATTTAAGAGATAAGAAAGAACAACTAGAAGATGAACTAAAAACAATAAATAATACACTTGAAGAAGTTGAAGCTACACTTATTGATGCAATGGTTACAGCCGAGTTAGAAAGTCTTAAAAGAAATGGCCGTACGTATTCTTTAAGAGTAGAAACTTTTGCAAGTGCAAAACCAGAAACAAAGGATGAATTATTCGAAGCACTTCGTAATAATGATGCTGGTGAATTAGTACAAGAACAAGTTAATGCACAAAGCCTTCGCGCATTTGTTAAAGAGTTAAAAACTAATAATGATGGTGAGATACCAACATGGATATCAGATTTTATAAACGTATATGAAAAATCAAAAATAGCAATCAGAAAGTCAAATTAGAAAGGAAATTGAAATTATGGAAAAAAACGAATTGGTAGTAAAGAATGAAAATTTTATTGTACCTACAGGAAATGTTGTAATAGATACCGAAGAATTAGAAGGGTTAAATCTTTCTTTTGATAAAGTAAGAATACCATCAGGTGGTGGTACTATGTGGGAAGTGGCAGGTGATTTGCCTGATCAACCAGAACATATGAAAGAAATTGAAGGGGTAATTGTAGATCATTATCCGGTAAATGCATATTTTGAAAATGAATATACTGGGGAAATTATGCCACCTACATGTAGTTCTATGGATGGAAAACTAGGCATTGGTGAACCTGGTGGAAATTGTAATAACTGTCCTTTCAACAAATATGGTTCAGCAGATGATGGTAAAGGAAAAAAATGTAAAAATTTACGAAGAATCTACATTTTAAGAAGTGGTGAAATTTTACCTATTTTAATTACTTTGCCACCTACTAGCATAAAAAACTTTTCGGATTATGTATCAAAAAGAATTGTAACTAAAGGCAAAAAAACTTGTGATTTTATAACGAAATTAACTCTAACAGTTGAAAAATCTAATACAGGTATTAAATACTCTAAGGTTCAATTTGCAATTAGTCGAGAATTAAGCGAAGAAGAAAAAAATGTTATGAGAAATTTTTCTGAAAGCATAAAACATACTACTAGGAGTGAAAGAATAGAAATAGTTCAAGATGATATTTTAGAGTAAATACTTAGATAAGTAAGGAGGGATTATGAAAAATATTGATGATATCATAGATTATGAGAATGAATATAAAAAGTATCTTAATAACCCTAAAAAGAATAAAGACTCCCTCATGACTCACTGTCCTTTTCACGATGATGATAATCCGTCTTTTAGCATTAATTTAAAAAACGGAATGTATCATTGTTTTGGATGTAATGAACGAGGTAACTTGTTTAATTTTATAGCAAAGATGGAAGATATAACTACTAACGAAGCTTATAAAGGAATTTGCGAAAAATATAACATTGAATATATTTCGGAATCAAAAACAGAAAAAGAAGTAATTGTTGATAAATATGATATGTTAATGTACTCAAAAGACAAAGGAATACCACTTAATTATTTGGAAAAGACATGGAAAATAAGTAATTTTAAAAAGGTAATTAAAATTCCATATATGGATGAAGAAGGGAATATTGTTAGTAACAGATTTCGTGGTATTAACAAAAGTTTTAGATGGGAAAAAAGTGCAGCAATTATTCCTTATGGGTTGCAATTATTATCAAAGCATAAAAATAAAGACTATTTAATATTAGTAGAAGGTGAATCCGATACACAATCGCTTGAATTGGTTGGTCATCCTGCCCTTGGTGTTCCAGGGGCAACAACATTCAAATCTACTTGGATTAAATACTTAAAAGGGAAAAAGGTTTATATTCACAATGAGAATGATATAGGGGGCAATATATTTAAAGATAATATATGTAAAACTTTAGAAAAATTCAATTATAAAAATAAAGTATATGAATTTAGCTGTTCTGATTATGGCGTTAAAGATCCGAATGAGTTATTTCAAAAATATGTTGCTTTAAAAGAACAAGTCTCATTCGATCAATTAATGACGTTTAAAAATAAAATAACAGAACTAATAGATAAAGCAAAGGAATTAGATTTAAAAGAAGTAACCAATAAAGCAAATCTGCCGATAGAAGGAATGCCCAATGTTTTAATACCTACTGATTATGAAATAAGTAAAGATGGTATTATACTTAAAGATTTTAAAGGAAACATTGAAGTAATTTGCAGGATACCTGTAGTAATAAGTGCAATACTAAGGAATCTAGAATCTGATCTAGAAGATATAGAATTATCTTATTACGATCAGAAATCTTGGAAAACAGTAATAACTACTAGAAGCATAATAAACAATAGTAGATCAATTCTTCAACTTGGTGATATGGGAATAATGATATCAGGCGAAAATGCGAAAAAAATGTCTTCGTACTTCGGAAAAATGGATGATTTGAATTATGGCCATACACCAGTAAGAAATTGTGTAGCACAACTTGGGTGGTGGGGTAAATATTTCATACCACATGTATCAGGAGATATATTTCTCAAAAATGAAAGTTCAAATAGAAAGTTAATTACTGGATATGAACCAAGAGGTGGTTATGAAGCATGGGTACAAGAAATAAGACCGCTTCTTAAAAACGATTTGTTTAATTGTATTTTGAAAACTAGTTTTGCAGCTCCTCTAATTAAGTTATTAGATTATAGAACTTTTATAGTCCATGTATGGGCAAACTCAAGAGCAGGGAAAACGGCTGCTTTGAAAGTTGCTCTTTCTGTATGGGGCAATCCAGATGATATCATGGGAACATTTAACTCAACCGCAGTAGGATTTGAAAAGATGGCCGCATTTTATAACGATCTGCCATTTGGGATAGATGAAAAACAAGTTTCAGGATCCAATAAGGATTATATGAATAATATTGTATACATGCTAGGGTTAGGGCAAGGAAGAACCAGAGGATCAAAGTCTGGTGGAATACAAGAACGGGTATTCTGGCGAACTGCTGTTATTACTACGGGTGAAGAACCAATTTCAAGTGAAAACTCACAAACAGGAATATCTACAAGAGTAATAGAGTTATATGGAAAGTTGTTTGAAGAAGAAAAAACAGCATCACATATGCATCGATTTAGCGTCGAAAATTGTGGATACGTTGGAAAAAAGTATATAGAACATATAATTGATAATTATATAGGTAACAAGAAGCTAAAAGAAATATACAACAATATATTAATGGAACTTGAAGATAATATAAAAAACAATATATCAAGTCACATATCAAGTGTGGGAATTATATGCTTGGCAGATTATATAGCTAACAAGGTTATATTTGAACTCGATAATTTAAAAGAGTCAATAGATTTTGGCAAAAGGATTCTTGAATTATTAGAAAAGGAAAGAGATGCTGATATTGTAGAAAAAGCCTACACATGGCTAAAAAGCTGGGTACTTGTAAATTTGAATTATTTTAGTCAAATGTCAAAAACACTAATATATGGTTTTAGAGAAAAGATAGATAATAAGAATTACTTTTTTATTCAACCTAGCATTTTACAAAATGAATTAATAAAACAAGGATATAATTATCGAAAAACATTAAAAGGTTTTAGAGAACGTGGATACCTGTTGATTGAAGATAGTCAAAATAGAAATACAGTACGAAGAACCAATAGTCTTGTAACTACGACTTACGTAGCAATTATGGTTGAAGAAAACTTTTCTGATCTATCTGAAGAAGAAGCAGATAGAATTGAGAAACGAGAATTTGATGAATGTAGTGAGCTTGAGTGGATAGCCAAACAAAATCGAAGTAAATAAGTTCAATCGTTCAAGTAGCGTTCAAGCAATCGTTCAATGGAATTTCTTATAAAATAAGGGATTTTTATTATATTGAACTAATTGAACTATAAATAATTATATATATTATATA
>DBNY01000037.1 GCA_002299475.1 Caryophanales bacterium UBA660
CCCAAAACTATTTTACACGATCCTTTCCACTTATTTTTTGCTAAATATATAATATTTATGATATAATGTTCTAATTTACTTCGTTAAAGGAGGAATAACCCATGAAGATAATAACATTAACCGGGCAACAATTTGATGATTATGCAATCAATTACCCTAACAGAACTACGTATCAAAGTTCTTCCTATGGCCGTTTAATGCAAAAACATGGATTCATGACCAATTATATTGCTTTTATTGATAATAATAAAGAGGTCAAAGCCATTGCTTTAATATTATACAAAAACATATTCAAAATATTCAAATACGCTTATATCCCAAGAGGATTTTTAATTGATTATAACAACTCTAATTTATTAAAATTATTTACTATTAAATTAAAGCAATTATTATTAATACAAGGTTTTATATTTATTAAGATAGACCCATTTATAATATACAAAGAAAGAAATAAAAACAATATAATCATTAGCCAACAAAATATAAACATTATTAATTCATTAAAATTTTTAGGGTACATTCATCAAGGATTTAATACTCACTTTGAAACACTAAAACCTAGAAATAATGCTATTATTAATTTAAGCAACAAAAAAATTGAGGATTTATTTTTAGGATTAAGTGGCACAACTAAAAAAAATATTAAAAAGGCCTTAAAATATGGTATTACAATTCATAGGGGCGAGGCTAAGGATATAGAAACACTATATAATTTGACTAAAGATAAACATATTCGTAATCTTAATTATTATTTAGATTACTATAATATATTTAAAGAAAATGATATGGTCGATATTTATTATGCTAAATTTGACCCTATTAGCTATTTAAATAGCGTTAAAAAACTATACGATAAAGAAAGCGAAATTAATACATATCTATTTGAAATTATTAAAAATAACGGCAATAAAGCAACACTAAATAAAAAAATCGAATCAGATCGCTTATTAAACATATATAAAAAAAATATTATATATGCTACTGAACTAACTAAAGAAAATATGGACGGCATTATAATAGCTATTACTTTAATTATTAATTATGATTCCACTCTGTATTTTTTATTAGATGGGCACAATCCAAAATATAAAAGATTTAATGGTAATTATTTGTTGAAATGGTTAATAATAAATAAATATTTTAAGAAGGGATTCAAAAGAATAAACCTAAACGGAATAAGTAGTAATTTTAATATTAATGATAAATATAATGGCCTAAATAAATTTAAATTAGGGTTTGGCAGTGTAGCCACTGAATTAATCGGCGAATTTGATTTACCTGTTAATGTTTTCTTATATCACTTTCTAAATAAATTTAAACTCATCATGTTTTATTTAAGCAAAGCAATTCGAAAAGATTAAAAAGAAAATTAAGATGTCTCTATTTAGTCTTAATTTTCTTTTTAATGTTCTTTTTTTATGTCTAACAATCTATACAATGACTAGAATATCAAGTATAATAGATATATCAATAGAAAGTGAAACGAAATATGAAACTAATGGTATTAAGTGAAATAAAGTTTGAAAAATTTTCTCAAACCCATTCAATGAGCAGTTTTCAACAAACAAGCGAGTGGGCAATATTAAAAGCAAAAAATGATTGGAAATAATATTGGCGGTTTACGAATAATTAATAAAATTAAACGCCAAAAAAACAATTAATTTACAATCAAATATGGAAATATAATTACCTTAAATGGAATGGTTTATTTACTATATGGAACTAAAGTGCTATCCTTATATAGGGGAACATATAAAGATTAATGTATTTACAACCATTATTTTGTACTCTAAATTGGGAAATGATTAAATACGCTCATAGTGATGGCTATAAGGGTTATGATTTTTATGGCATAATTGGTGACTTCTCAGAAAAGCATAATCTATTTGGATTATATTTAAGTGAGGATTTGGCGGTAATGTTGATGAATTAATCGGCAAATATGATTTAATTATAACCAAACCTATTATTACGGATATACAACTTTTTATTACATGTATAGAATATTTAAAAAAATTATAACTAAAATTATAGTTAAAAGTGAGTGATGTTATGAATTTTATTAGCAATATAAAAACAAAAGATTTTGATGATTTTGCTAAAAATAATAATCTTAGAACAAACTTTATGCAATCATATGCTTGGGGAGAATTATGCGAAAAAAGCAAAAATTTAACACCACACTATGTTGGAATTAAAGAAGATAATCAGCTCATCGCTATTGCCTTATTGCTACAAAAAAAATTGCCACTAGGGTTCTCATATTTTTATTCTCCAAGAGGTTACATCATTGATTTCAACAACTATACCTTATTAGAATTTTTTACCAAAAATATCAAGAAATATGTAAAAAATAAAAAGGGTATTTTTATAAAAATTGATCCCGATATAGAATTACACAACATCGATGATAACGCCAATAAAATGGATGATAACTTTAATAATTACCATCTAATAGCTTCATTAAAAAATTTAGGCTATACGCACCTAAGAGAAAGTAAAGGGTTTGAATCTAGTCAACCTCGTTATACTTTTCAACTTGATTTAACCAAGCCAATAGAAGACATTAGAAAAAATATTCATTCAACCACTAGAAAAATATTGAATAAAAATAATCCATATGGCCTAGAAATTAAAACAGGAACTATTACTGAAATTAAAGAGTTTAACTATTTAATGAAATTGACTTCTAGTCGTAATAATTTCTTGTGCAATGATTATAATTACTATTACCATTTCTATAATATATTAAATAATTATAATATGAGCACTATATATTATACGACTATAAACATTGAAGATATAATTGAAAAAACTAAAATTTTTATTGCTGACACAAAAAAACAAATTGAATTTACCAGCGATACATCAAATGGCGAAAAAAATGACTTAATTAGTAAATTAACAAAGTTAAAGACCAACCTTCATCTGTTTAATCAACATCAAAAAGAATATCCAAATAATTTATTAATATCAGCCATGATAGTTGTTAAGCATCAAGATAAAATATGGACAGTTCACGGAGGAAATCATAATGTGTTTCACGAGTTAAATGCTAGTTATTTAATGTATTATCAAATTCTATTAGATGCTAAAAACGATGGATATAAAATAATGGATTTTTTTGGAACTACAGGAGATCCTAATAACAATAATAATATTGCTGGTATTCATTTGTTTAAAAAGCGTTTTGGTGGCAAATACGTTGAATTTATCGGCGAATTTGATTTAATTATATATAAAATACCATATTATATATTTACTAAAATAATTCCACTGTATAGAAGAATAAAGAGAAAATTGCTAAAATTTAAACGCGGGAAAAGTATATAAATTTTGGGTGTAGCTATAAGATAAAGTTATTGATTTTTATAAAATATATATTAACAACATATTAATAAATAATGACTATTATTATTTTTCTTATTAAAAAAAGAAAAATAGTTTAGAAAGGAGAATCCTAATGCGCATAGTATATAAACAATTTATAATTAATGGAATATATCATGGTATTTACTAATATTACAACAGAAGAATTTAATAATTTTATCAACACCCACGAACAATCTAACTTTTCACAAACTGTTGAATTAGCTAATCTTAAAGAAAAATATGGATATAAGACACATTTAGTTGGATTAAAAGATAAAGATAAAGTAGTAGCAGCTACGCTCATAATAGAGAAGAGAAAAATTCTAAATAAAACAATATTTTATGCTCCTAGAGGTTTTATAATTGATTATAATAATTATGAATTATTAAGCAAATTTACAAACGAAATAAAAAAATATATATTGAAAAATAATGGACTTATGTTAACTATAGACCCTAATGTAATATATCGAATGAGATCTAATAAAGGCGAAATTATTGATAATGTTGCTAATGATATTGCCATTAACAATTTAATAAAATTAGATTATAAACATTTTGGTTTTAATTTAAATTTTGAAACTAACCAAGTAAGATGGTCATGCATAATAGATATTAATGGTGATTATGAGAGTATTAGCAATAATTTTAATAAAAGTACAATGAAAAATATTAATACTTGTATTAGAAAAGGCCTTATTATTAAAACAGCCCAGGAAAGTGATTTGCCTATTTTCACTTCTATTCTCAAACAAACAGCCGTAAGAAAAGGCTTTGAACACCGTTCCTTACAATATTATAAAGATTTTTATAATTATTTAAATAAGTATAGCGTTTTTTATATTGCCTATATTGACCCCAAATTATATTACTATAATACATTAACTAAACTAAATGAAGAAAAAGAAAAGTTAGATAGAAAAATTAATAAACAGGCAAGCATTTCATCAGACTTAATAATAAAGTATCAAAAAGAATTAGAAGAAGCACATCAAATGTTAAATAAATGTCCTAACCTCATTCCTATTGGCGCATTACTATCAATGAAATCTGGAAATGAATATATAACATTATTTAGTGGTTATATTGAAAAATATAGGAACTTTATGCCTAAATATTTATTATATAACCAACATATTAAAGATGCCCTAACATTTGGCATTAAAAGAATTAATTTTTATGGAATTTCTGGTGATTTTAACAAAAATAATAAACATTATAACATATATGAATTTAAAAAAGGATTTGGTGTTAGTGTTGTAGAGTTAATCGGTGAATTTCAATTAATAGTTGATAACAAATACTACTATTTATATAAAACACTATCATTAATTAAAAAACATCTAAATCTATTGAAGAATCTAATTAAAAAAAATAAAAAACCTAATTGAACATTATATTCAAGTAGGTTTTTATTATACGGATTATTTTATCAATTAACTCTTGATAAAGTCCATCATATTATTCGATAATATCGCTAACTACACCAGCACCAACCGTTCTTCCGCCCTCACGAACAGAGAATTTAGTACCTTTTTCAATAGCGATTGGATTTAATAACTCAACTGTCATTGTTACTTTATCGCCTGGCATTACCATTTCAACGCCTTGTTGTAATTCAACAATTCCAGTAATATCTGTTGTTCTAAAATAGAATTGTGGACGATAGTTAGTGAAGAATGGAGTATGACGTCCGCCTTCTTCTTTGCTTAATACATAGACTTCAGCTACAAACTTTTTATGTGGCGTTACTGAGCCTGGTTTACATATTATTTGGCCTCTCTCTATATCTTCACGAGAAATACCACGTAGTAATATACCAGCATTATCGCCTGCTTCAGCATAGTCTAGTTGTTTTCTAAACATTTCTATTCCTGTAACAACGGTTTTCTTAGTAGGTTTTAATCCCACAACTTCAACCTCTTCATTTAATTTAACTTGGCCACGTTCCACACGGCCTGTAGCAACTGTTCCACGGCCTGTAATAGTAAACACATCCTCAACTGACATTAAGAATGGTTTTGTATTATCACGTTCAGGAGTTGGAATATAAGTATCTACTGCATGCATTAATTCTTCAATAGTTTTTTCATATTCTGCATCACCTTCTAATGCTTTTAATCCTGAACCACGAATAACTGGAGCATTATCTCCATCAAATCCGTATTGATTTAACAATTCGCGAATTTCCATTTCTACTAAATCTAATAATTCAGCATCATCAACCATGTCACATTTATTCATATATACAACCATTTTCGGAACACCTACTTGACGAGCAAGTAAAATATGTTCACGCGTTTGAGCCATCGGCCCATCTGTAGCTGCAATAACAAGAATTGCTCCATCCATTTGAGCAGCACCAGTAATCATATTTTTAATATAATCAGCGTGCCCAGGACAATCTACGTGAGCGTAGTGACGATTAATTGTTTCATATTCAACGTGTGTAGTATTAATAGTTATACCACGCGCTTTCTCCTCAGGTGCTTTATCAATTTGGTCATAAGCATGTTTTTCAGCCATACCTTTCTTCGCCAACACCGAAGTAATCGCTGCTGTTAGCGTAGTTTTACCATGATCTACGTGCCCAATTGTACCAATATTCACATGTGGTTTGGTACGATCAAACTTTTTCTTTGCCATTTTTTATTCCTCCTTATTTTATATATTATATTTTATCTAACACTTGATTATTTTTCAAGTATTTTCCTATTATTGACCCCCATTTTTCTTTACAATATCTTCTGCTATATTTTTTGGAACCTCTTCATAATGATCAAATGTCATTGTAAATGTTCCTCTACCTTGAGTATTAGAACGCAAACTTGTTGCATATCCAAACATTTCAGATAATGGAATCATTGCAGATAACATCATAGCATTACCTCTTGACTCTTGCCCAAGTGGACGACCACGTCTTGATGTTATATCTCCCATAACATTACCAACATAATCATCAGGCACTACAACTTCAACTGACATAATAGGTTCAAGTAATACCGGCTTACATTTAGTTTTAGCCTCTTTCAAAGCCATACTTGCTGCAATCTTAAATGCCATTTCACTAGAATCTACATCATGATATGAACCATCAAATAATGTAGCTTTTACATCCACCATAGGATAACCAGCTAAAATACCAGTCTTAAGCGCATCCTGCAACCCTTTATCTACTACTGAAATATATTCTCGAGGAACTACTCCCCCTACAACTCCATCTACATACTCATAACCTTTTCCTGGATTAGGTTCTAACTTAATCCATACATGGCCATATTGTCCACGTCCGCCAGATTGCTTAATATATTTTCCTTCGCAGTTCGCTGCAACATTAATCGTTTCGCGATATGCCACCTGTGGTTTCCCCACGGTTGCTCCAACACCAAATTCTCTTCTCATACGATCAACAATGATATCTAGGTGCAATTCCCCCATACCCTCTATAACTGTTTGACCAGTTTCACTATCCGTATGTATTCTAAATGTTGGGTCTTCTTCAGATAATTTAGTTAAAGCAGTACTCATTTTATCTTGATCTGCCTTTGATTTAGGCTCAATAGCAACTGAAATAACTGGTTCTGGGAATATCATTGATTCAAGTATTATTGGTTTCTTTTCCTCACATAAAGTATCACCCGTAGTAGTATTTTTCAAACCAACCGCTGCAGCAATATCACCCGTATATACTTCACTAATTTCGGTTCTATGATTTGCATGCATCAATAATATACGTCCAATTCTTTCCTTGTTATCCTTATTTGAATTTAAAACATAAGAACCACTAGTCAATTTACCTGAATAAACTCTAAAGAAAGTTAATCTTCCCACAAAAGGATCAGTCATAACCTTAAATGCTAAAGCACTAAATGGTTCGTTATCACTAGGATGTCTTTCTGCTTCTTCTTCATCTAATGTTGTTCCCTTAATTGATTCAATATCAACAGGAGACGGCAAATAATCAATAACCGCATCAAGAACTAACTTAATTCCCATATTATTTAATGCTGTTCCACATAATACCGGGAAAAACTTAACACTTAACGTTCCTTTTCTAATCGCTCTTTTAATTTGTTCTATCTTTATATCTTTTCCATCAAGATACAACATCATTAACTCATCATCAAATTCTGCAACTGTCTCTATTAACTTATTTCTTCTTTCATTCACTATATTCATTAAATAACTAGGGATTTCCACTTCATAAGCATTTTCTTGTTCATTTTTATCATACCCATAAGCTTTTAATTCAACTAGATCAATAATGCCTTTGAACCCGTCTTCAGCACCAATCGGCCATTGGATAGGTTCAGCATTAACGCCCAATCTACTTTGTATTGATTTCAAACTATATTCAAAATCAGCACCCATCTTATCCATTTTATTAACAAATATTAAACGAGGCACTTTATATTCTGTAGCCTGCCTCCAAACAGTTTCTGTTTGTGGTTCCACGCCCGCTTGAGCATCAAGTAATGCACAAGCACCATCAAGCACACGAAGACTTCTTGAAACTTCTATTGTAAAATCTACGTGCCCTGGGGTATCAATTATATTAATTCTATACCCCTTCCAAAAAGCCGTTGTAGCAGCAGAAGTAATAGTAATACCTCTTTCTTGTTCTTGTTCCATCCAGTCCATTTGTGATTTCCCATCATGAGTTTCACCCATTTTATGTATTTTGCCTGTATGGAATAGTATACGCTCAGTAGCCGTTGTTTTTCCAGCATCAATATGAGCCATTATACCTATATTTCTTGTTTTCTCTAACGATGTTTCGCGAGCCATATACTTGTTCTACTCCTCTCTATTACCAACGATAGTGAGCAAATGCTTTATTAGCTTCTGCCATTCTATGCATATCTTCACGTTTCTTTACCGCAGCACCTACACCATTCGCTGCATCAATAATTTCCTTTGCCAAATTAATTGCCATCCCTTTGCCGCCTCTTAATCTAGCATATTGCACTAACCAACGCAATCCCAAAGCCTGTGATCTATCATCACTAACTTCAATAGGAACTTGGTAGTTAGCACCACCAACACGACGCGCTTTAACTTCTAATGCTGGCTTAATATTTAACAAAGCTTTTTTAAATATATCAACTGGTTCCTGCTTTGTTTCTTCTTTCACCATTTCAAACGCATCATATAATATTTTCTGAGCAATTCCCTTTTTACCATCGTGCATAATTGCATTAATTAACTTAGTAACTATTTTAGAATTATACAACGGATCAGGTAATACATCTCTTTTAATAGCACATTTCTTACGCATTTTTAATCCTCCTTCATTATAATTTATTTATTACTTTTTGGTCTTTTAGCACCATATTTAGAACGACCCTGTCTACGTTTGTCAACACCCGCAGTATCAAGAGTCCCACGTATAATATGATAACGCACTCCAATTAAATCCTTTACACGACCACCTCTTATTAAAACCACACTATGCTCTTGTAAATTATGACCTTCTCCAGGAATATAAGCCGTAACTTCCATCCCATTACTTAAACGAACACGCGCATATTTACGCAAAGCCGAATTAGGTTTCTTAGGCGTCATAGTTCCAACACGAATACAAACCCCACGCTTCTGAGGAGAAGTAACCTTAGTTGTAGTTCTTAGCATACTATTTAGGCCAACTCCTAAAACAGGTGATTTACTTTTTCTTGCTTTATTAGTTCTTCCTTTTCTAACTAACTGATTAATTGTAGGCATTAATATCGCCTCCTTTCATAACACATATCCAGGTGTATCATAACACCTCTTAAAATTAGGCCTTGTATAAACAAAACCCAATTAAACTCCTATAATATAACACCATTATTATATGAATGTCAACAAAAACTATGCTAATTTATAGCATGTTTTTTCAAAAGAGCTCCTTAATTACTATTTTATATACTATTGTTCATTTTGATCATTATTATTCTCGGCACGTTTTAATGGCGTATATCCTTCATTTGTATAATCGCCACACTTATAAAAGATTTTTATAACATATTCCTTACCAGGATATATATTTTGATCTGGCTTTTGAATAATGCGAGCAAATGACTCATCTAGACTACAAGGCTCATTAGTTACAGGATTAACAAACTTTGACACATCATAATCACGTTCCTTTAGTTGCTCTAATCTTATACCAATCTCAGCTTCCCTAAATTCCTCTGGTAATCCTGCTTTGATTTGAAGATAAAATGCATCATAATACTCTAGCATCTTTGCTTCCATTTCGGCATACTTAGCATCAATTTCCTGATTTGATAATTGATTAGTACAACCTACCAATAAAATTAACAAAACAATTAATAATTTCTTCATAATATTATTCCCTTTCTTATTATTTAACAATAGTATAGCACATCAATTTCACTATTGGAAGTTAAACTTATGATCGTGAACTATAACTTTGCCTTTCTTGAGGCTGAGCATTATTAGTAACAAATTCATCAACTACTAGGTTATTCATTGGTTGTGCTGATTGTTGAAAATTATTTTTTGCTGGCTGAATCATTATATTAGTGCATTTTATACAAATTTTTAACGCCTTTCATTTTGAAAACCACAACCTCAACTTACCACTATTTATCATCTGCCGTTTCGTTTTTTATAAAACTTGCTATCTGATTATTCTCGGCTAGAAAATCTAACATTTGAATTCCTATGCTTTGACCACCAACGCTTATGTTATTAGCACCTTCTATTCTTGAATTTGTAAGTCCTGTTCTTCTTTGAACTAAATTATCCACTTTGCGAAGATTAGACATTTGAGTTTTAGTTTCCTTTTCATATCTATGTCTAGCATTTGAATTACGGTATCTAGCAAACATAATAAAGAAATAAATAAATCCTAAAAGTATACACATCCACCCATAATCCCAATCAATCAATATTGTCCACCAAAAGAACAATCCAAGTAATTCAACTATTGCAGACACTCCTAATAATTTAGGCATATGTATGGGAACGCTTCCCATCGTTTCCTTTGTTCTAGCATTAACTGCAACATAATGTAACATTTTTTTATTTCCGCTTCCTTGTTGATAACTATATAACCATACAGGCAAATAAGCTGCTTTCCATTGTTGTCCCTTTACAGATAACTGTTCACTAGACCAACAAACACCACGATCATATTCTTTTAATGTTTCATTCGCTGAATGTCTTACTATATCCTTAGCCTGATTATCTACTAAGGTTTTTAATTGTTCAATATTTGTATCTCTTTTTTCTGAGGTATAACCTTTTAAATAATTAGCATCCCATTTAGCACAATTCTCAATATCAAAGGGCATAATAGAATTAATTACATTATTGGTCTTATCAAAGGATTTATTGTTTAATTTATCAGAACTTGATTCTACCGTTAAACCATCAACAACAATATCAAATTCCCTTTCAACATTATATAAATCAGCATCATAATATGTTTGTTGATTATTGCCACTCCCACGAGTGTAGCTTCTAACTAACTGTTCCCCTTGTCCACCTAAATTTGCATGAGCATTAATATCAACTATCATATATGGAAAATAGACACCCATAATATTCTGCGTAGTAAATTCTGCTTTAAATTTAGGATGAGCGAAGAATTTTCTCTTGCCTACGAATTTTTCAATTTCTGCTTTTCCAACATCTTTATTTATACCAAATGGCAACACCACATCTGGAACAGCACCATTTGGAATCTGTTGATTAACAGATAAAGTATTTCTACACCAGTGGCATCTTGCTTGAATCACTTCGGTTGTATCAATTACTACTTCAGCACCACAACTGCTACATTTAAAAGTCAAAACCTCATTAGTATCCGCTACTATATCACTAGCGCCAGACCCAATTATTTGACCTTCTAATTGACTTATATCTGTTTCCATCCCAACTACTTTAACCGGTTCAAATTCGTGACGGCAAAAGTTACACCTTAATTGTCCTTTATTTACATTAAGAGCAATGTCAGTCGAACCGCATTTTGGACATTTATTTTGTCCGTCCTTGGCATCCACATCAGTCTTGATTGTTTTTGTATTATTGTCTAGATTTTGAAAATTATTATCTTTTGGAAATATATTATTACCAAATACATTCATAGACTATATTCCTAATAATTTTGCTTTTACTGCATCAAAGTCAGCTTGTGTAATTACGCCTTGATCAAGTAGTTTCTTTAATTCTGCTAATTTAGCATACGGATCCTTTGTTGTAGGTTGAACTGTTGATGGCTCCTCCATCGTTTGTTGTTGAATGAATTGTGATTGGGGCGTGCCTTCAGCAGATTGTTGCATTGTACCCATCACGTTTCCAGCGGCATTCATGCCCATTCCCATAAATGCCATTCCCATACTACCACCATTTGAATTTTCTCCTGATGCTTGAATTCCACGGGCTACTGACTGTTGCATGAAAGAATTCCCTCTTGCACCAGATAAGGCATCAGCTTTTTTAACATCACTTAATAATGTTCTTGTATCTTCATCATATTCAATCGCTTGAATAGCTACTTTTTCAATTACGATTCCTCGATCAGTTTTCCAATGATAACCGTCTTCAACAGCTTGAGATAAAGATTGTGCAAATCCAATTTGATCACCTTGTATTTTTGATATGCGATTACCCCTAATTGGATCATTTGAATAATTTGAAAATGCAGCCGACAAACTACTTACCACTTCATTAAAAAGTTGTGCGCCGGCTTCATTATCCATATCAGCAAAATCAAATAACGGCGCATTTGGTTGCAAATATTTAGCAGGAATAAATTGTTTTATAAATAGTATTGGATCAACTATTCTTAGTGTATATGTTCCCCTCGTTAATGCCCCAACTTGAACTCCAAGATATGCATCATCCCAATAAATTTCTGATTGTGTTCCAAAACGGTTATTAGGAATTTCTTTTAAATTAACATAAAATGCTAATTGCTGAGTTCCTGGTTGACCACCCATTTTAAATCTTTCCCAAGATTGTCCAATTGTAGATGCCAAAAGACCACCACCAGTAAATATTGATTTAGAATTAATGTTATCTGAGACGTAAGTAAAACCTCCTGGTTCAGAAATAAATCCAGTAATTGCTCCGTCTTGTAAAGTAACTAACGCTGTTCCTTCAGGAACAACGATTTTACTTCCATTTGTTATAATGTTTTCAGAGCCTTTCGTGTTAGAACCACGATTGTTATTAGTTCCTTGTGGCACTGCTTCAAAAATTGCAGCAGTAGATGTCAAATCTCCTCTTGGAATTAAGTAATCCCTCCATTGATCAGCGAAAGTTCCACCTATCGCTCCAGAAAATGCTTTAATAAAACCCATAAATATATCATCCTTTCTTGGTTTAATTAACACTTAACTTGTAGATAGTATATATAGCATTTCAAACACTACGTTGATAATATTATATATCTTAAGTTGATTATAAC
>DBNY01000055.1:0-18061 GCA_002299475.1 Caryophanales bacterium UBA660
CTGGGTGCAGATGAATTATGGCCGCTTTATTTAAAACATCTTCTGGTTTAAAACGATTTGTGTATATAATCATAAAACTATAGCCGTTATTTGATAATAAAGAGGGCAAATCGCCAGCATGAAACGGGTGTGGCTCATTGGTTGGGTTGTAATGACCTTTTGCTTCCATAAAATCATTATTACAATCTAGTTCACAAATTGTACCTTCGTGAATATGAAAGGCAAAGGGGCCGATAGGGGGAGTGGCATTTGTGGAATATTTAGTTGGTGGAAGATTAAATATTTCAACTCTAACTATAGTTCCATTGTACCAAGAATATAGTTCAACTGTTCCGTTAAGAGCGGGTGCTAGGTTGTTGCCCTTTAAAATAGCAACCGCATATGGCATAAAATCACATCCTTTACCTATTATTATAAGAAGATAAATAAAAAAGGTTATACATATTGTCAGTTTTTCACTTTATTATAGCTATAAAAAAAACACTCATGAGGAGGGGAGAATAAAAATAATAGATTGTGAGGGTTTTCGCATTTATATGTAATTTACGTTAAATAGTTAAGGATTTTTATTTAAATATTTACAAATCAAATAAAAAACACATCTTTTTACTTGATTTTCATATAATGTTTTTGGTATAATGATTTTCATATAGCTGGCTTAGATGTGCGAGATTGCTGACACGCCAGGCTGAGTTGCTTGGCTTGACATGGGAATTTGCATGGAGCAAGTCTATACTAGATATAGGCGAAGGGAGGACTAATATGTCTAAAGAAAAGGTGCGTATAAAATTAAAAGCATATGATCACAGAATTTTAGACCAAGCTGCTACTAAAATTATAGAAACTGTAAAAAGATCAGGTGGAATTGTAAGTGGACCAGTGCCACTACCTACTGAAATACAGAAGTATACTGTTTTAAGAGCGGTTCATAAGTATAAAGATTCTCGTGAACAGTTTGAAATGCGTACGCATAAAAGATTAATTGATATTAAAAACCCTGGCAAAGAGACGATTGATGCTTTGGCTCATTTGGATTTGCCAAGTGGCGTGGATATCGAAATTAAATTATAAAATTATAGGAGGAGTTATATATGAAAGGAATCTTAGGTCGTAAAGTTGGTATGACTCAGGTATTCACTAAGTCTGGTGTTTTAGTTCCAGTAACAGTGGTTGAAGTAGAACCAAATGTTGTTACTCAAATTAAAACTAAGGAACATGATGGATATGAGGCTATACAATTAGGGTTTTCAACAAAGAAAGAAAAATTAAGTAATAAACCAGAAATAGGCCATACAAAAAAAGTTGGCACAACACCTAAGCGCTTCTTAAGAGAAATTAGAGATGTAGATACTAATAATTATGAATTAGGTCAAACAATAAAAGCTGATATATTTGAAGTTGGCGATATTGTAGATGTCTCAGGAATTTCTAAGGGCAAAGGGTTTCAAGGTGTAATTAAGCGTCATAATTTTACTCGTGGGCCGATGACACATGGGTCTCATCACCACAGAGCAACTGGTTCGATTGGAACAAGAAGAGAGAAAAGAGTTACACTTGGGCATAGAATGCCGGGGCATATGGGATATGAAATGGTTACTATTCAAAATCTTGAGATAGTCGCTGTTGATTTAGATAATAATATAGTTTTGGTCAAGGGAAATATTCCAGGGCCTAAAAAAACACTTATTACTATTAAGTCTTCTATTAAAAATAAAGGTGCTAAAAATGAACGCGAAGAGTTAACTTATTATTTTAATGAAGACGTAATTGTAGAAGTTGCTCCTTCAACAGAAGAAGTAAATAGCGTGGATATTAATGAAGAAATAAAATCGTCACAAGAAGATAAAGTAGAGTAAAAATACAATGCAGGGTTTTTATTGTGATGAAGGGAGGAATTAGAATGCCTAAAATAGATATTTTGAATATTCAAGGTGAAAAAATAAAAGATATTAATTTAAATGATGAGTGTTGGAATATAGAGCCAAATGATTCAGTATTATATGATGCTATTATTTTGGCTAGAGCATCATTAAGACAAGGTACACAATCTGCTAAAACTCGTGCTGAAGTTAGTGGGGGCGGAAGAAAACCAAGACCACAAAAAGGTTCGGGTCGTTCTAGGCAGGGAAGTATTCGTTCTCCACAATGGGTTGGAGGCGGTGTAGTTTTCGCGCCGAAACCACGAAGCTACGATAAGAAAATGAATAGAAAAGAGCGCCGCTTAGCTTTAAAAAGCGCTTTAACATATAAATTAAAAGATAACAATGTTGTTATATTAGATAGTTTAAAGTTGAAGATGCCAAAAACTAAGGAAATGGTGCAAGTGTTAAATAATTTAAAATTAAATAATAAAGTATTGTTTGTTTCGGATGAATTAGATGAAAATACATTACTAGCTTCTAGTAATATGGAACTAGTAAGATTGATTGAACCTAATGAATTAAATGTACTTGATATTGTTAATTCAAATTATTTAGTTTTGACAGAAAATGCTGTTAAAATGATTGAGGAGGTGCTTATATAATGAATAATTATTATGATATTATAAAAGCTCCAATCATTACCGAAAAAAGTGCTAAATTAGCAAGTGAGGGAAAATACTCATTTAAAGTAGATGTGAAAACTCATAAAACAGAAATTAAGAAGGCAATTGAGGCATTATTTAATGTTAAAGTTATCAATGTTAATACAATTACGAAAAGACCTAAAACTAAACGTGTTGGTCGTTATGTTGGTAAAACTAATCAATATAAAAAAGCGATAGTAACTTTAGCAGAGGGTAATACAATTGACTTAAACTAAAGGAGGTTTAATATGCCGATAAAGAGTTATAAACCAACTACTAGTTCAAGACGCGGAATGAGCGTTTTGAGGTTTGATGAAATTACTAAAGATACTCCTGAAAAAAGTTTGGTAGTTCCTTTAAAGAAAAGTAGTGGTCGTAATAATCAAGGTAAAATAACAACAAGACATAAAGGCGGAGGAGTTAAGCGCCAATATCGTATTATAGATTTTCAACGAAACAAAGATGATATCGAAGGAATAGTAGCATCTATTGAATATGATCCTAATAGAACTGCAAATATAGCTTTGATAAAGTATAGAGATGGTGTGAAAAAGTATATTATTGCACCTAAGGGATTAAAAGTTGGCATGGTTATTATGAGTGGTGTAAATGCTGATATTAAAGTAGGAAATGCACTACCATTAATAAATATACCAGTTGGAACTTTTGTTCACAATGTTGAATTGCAACCTGGTAAAGGTGGAGAAATGGCAAGATCAGCAGGTTCAAGTATTCAAATTCTTGGACGTGAAGGAAAGTATGTTTCAGTGAAATTATCTAGTGGTGAAACTAGGAAAGTGCTTGCAACATGTCGCGCAACAATTGGGGTAGTTGGCAATGAGGATCATGAATTAGTAAGTATTGGTAAGGCCGGCCGAAGCCGCCATATGGGGATTAAACCAACGGTTCGTGGTTCTGCTATGAATCCAGTTGATCATCCGCATGGTGGTGGAGAGGGCAAGGCTCCAATAGGTAGAACAGGACCTCTTACACCGTGGGGGAAACCAGCACTTGGATATAAAACGCGTAAAAGAAAATTATCTGACAAATTTATTATGCGTCGTCGTGCTAAGTAGGAAAGGATGATATAAATGGGTAGAAGTCTTAAAAAAGGACCATATGTCTTTGATAGATTGATGAAAAAAGTACAGGAATTGAATGTGAGTCGTAAAAAAGAAGTAATTAAAACTTGGTCGCGCCGTTCAACGATATTTCCAGAATTTCTAGGTCATACTTTTGCAGTACATAATGGAAAAGAATTTATTCCAGTATATGTTACAGAAGATATGATAGGTCATAAACTTGGTGAATTTTCGCCAACGCGTAAGTTTATTGCACATGGCGGCGGAAAAGCAAGCGAGACTAAAAAATAGTTACGAATAGGAGGCTAATAGATGGAAGCAAAAGCAATTGCGAAAATGGTTATGATGAAACCTCAAAAAGCACGTTTAGTTATTGATTTAATACGTGGTAAAAGTGTTGAGGAAGCATTAGTTATATTGAAAAATATGAATAGAAAAGCTGCAGTATTAATTGAGAAAGTTCTAGATTCTGCTGTAGCTAATGCTATTAATAATTTGGGATTGAAAAAAGAAGATTTGTTCGTTAAAGATGCCTTTGTAAACGAAGGTACGATTTTAAAAAGAATTCATTTTGGATCTAGAACTCATATTGATAAACATTATAGAAGAACAAGTAATATCAATGTTGTTGTAGCTCTTAAAAAATAGATGAAGGAGGTTATTTATGGGTCAAAAGGTTAGTCCTATAGGACTAAGAATCGGCATTAATAAAGAATGGGAATCAAAGTGGTTTGCGTCTAATAAAAATTTCAAGAAATTTTTAAATGATGATATTAAAATACGTGAATATATATTTAAGAATTTAAAAACGGCAGGCATTAGTAAAATTGAAATTGAAAGAAATAGCAAACGTACGGAAATAATTATTAATACTGCTAAACCTGGAATGGTTATTGGGCGTGGAGGAGAAGAGATTGAAAAATTAAAGAAGAGTATATCTAATTTAATTGGTGAAAATATTCAAATCTCGATTCTAGATATTAAAGCTCCAGATTTAGTAGCGCAATTAGTTGCTGATAGTATTGCTCATCAAATTGAGAATAGAGCGTCTTTTCGTTCAGCGCAAAAGCAGGCGATTAGAAAAGCAATGAAGGCAGGGGCTAAGGGTATTAAAACTCTTGTTTCAGGACGTTTAAATGGAATTGATATAGCTCGTAGGGAAGGTTATACAGAGGGTTCTATTCCTTTGCATACTTTACGTGCTGATGTTGATTACGCCCTGAGTGAAGCTGATACTACTTATGGGAAGATTGGCGTAAAAGTATGGATTTATAAAGGAGAAATCCTTCCTAAGAAAAAGATAAAGGGAGGTAGTAAAGATGTTGATACCAGCAAGAACTAAACATCGTAAAACACATCGTTTAAAATATGAAGGAAAAGCTAGAGGTAATACAGAGTTGAATTTTGGCGATTATGGGTTAATGGCTAGAGAAGGTGCTTGGATTTCAGCGCAGCAAATTGAAGCAGCCCGTATTGCTATGACACGTTATATGAAGCGTGGCGGGAAAATATGGATTAATATATTTCCGCACATGCCTTTAACTAAAAAACCTTTAGAAACTCGTATGGGTAAAGGTAAAGGAAATCCAGAACTTTGGGTTTCGGTAGTTAAAGAGGGGAAAATTATGTTTGAGATTAGTGAAGTAACTGAAGAAGTTGCACGCGAGGCATTAAGGCTTGCGGCACATAAGTTACCTATCAAGTGCAAATTTGTTACAAGAGAAGATGGTGGTGAGATAAATGAAGGTTAATGAGATAAGAGAATTGACCACTGAAGAAATAATTAAAAAAATAAGTGAGAACAAACAAGAATTGTTTAATCTGCGCTTTCAACAATCGACAGGAAGTTTAGAAAAACCTTCAAGAATAAGAGAATTAAGAAAATTAGTAGCGAAAATGAAAACAATTATTCGTGAACGTGAACTAACTAATAAGTAGAGGAGGGTTTTATATGAAAGAAAAAATCAGTCGTGAATATGTAGGAAAAGTTGTAAGTGATAAAAATGATAAAACTATTACGGTATCGATTGTTAGCTATAAGAAAGTTCCGTTATATGGGAAGTCTGTTAAATATTCAAAAAAATATACTGCTCATGATGAACTAAATCAAGCTAAAATAAATGATATAGTTCGTATTGTAGAAACAAGACCGTTATCGAAAACCAAGCGTTATCGTTTAGTGGATATTATTGAAAAAGCAGTAATTATATAGTAGAAACTCTTTTAGAGAAGGAGGATAAATTTATGTTTCAGCAAGAAAGTCGTTTAAAAGTTGCTGATAATTCTGGTGCTCGTGAATTATTAGTCATTAGAGTATTAGGTGGCAGTAAGGTAAGATCTGGTCATATTGGTGATATATTAGTTGGTACTGTAAAAAAAGCAACGCCTAATGGTACTGTTAAGAAAAGCAGCGTTGTGAAAGCAGTAGTTGTTAGAAGTAAGTTTGGTTTAAGAAGAGAAGACGGTTCTTATATTAAATTTGATGACAATGCTTGTGTATTAATTAAAGAAGATAAAAGCCCTGTTGGAACGCGTGTTTTCGGCCCTATTGCTAGAGAACTGCGTGATAAAGGCTTTGATAAAATTATATCGCTTGCAAAAGAAGTGTTATAAGGAAAGAGGTTAATATGAAATTAAAAGTTGGGGATAGAGTAAAAGTTATTACCGGAAAAGAAAAAGGTAAAGAAGGCACAATTACTAAAACGATGGCAAAGCTTAATCGAATTGTAATTGAGGGATTAAATATAATAAAAAAACATACAAAGGGCGATGGGCAAAAAAATCCAAGTGGGATAATTGAGCGTGAAGCTTCTATGGATGTTTCTAATGTTAAAAAGATTGATGGTAAATTAAAGAAAGAAAAGAAAACAACAAAAAAGGTTAAATAATTTGGAAGGAGGGAATGTATGAGCCACCTAAAGGAAAAATATAAAAAAGAAATAGTTCCTAATTTAGTTAAAAAATATAATTATGACTCTACTATGGCTGTTCCCAAATTGGATAAAATAGTTATTAACATGGGTGTGGGGGATGCCTTACAAAATAGCAAATTAATAGATGCTGCAGTAGAAGATTTAAAATTAATTTCGGGATTGAAACCACTTGTTACGAATTCTAAAAAGTCAATTGCTGGCTTTAAATTAAGAGAGGGTGTTGCAATTGGTTGTAAGGTTACATTACGTGGTAAAAGAATGTATACATTTTTAGAAAAATTAATTCGAATTTCTCTTCCTAGATCACGTGATTTTAGAGGATTATCAATTAAATCATTTGATGGTAGAGGTAATTACACTCTTGGAATTAAGGAACAATTGATATTCACTGAGCTTGAATATGATAATATTTTAAAAGTACGTGGAATGGATATTGTTTTTGTTACAACAGCTAAATCAAATGATGAAGCCCTTAGTTTATTGAGTGAACTTGGACTTCCATTCAGAAAATAAATAAGGAGGACTTATTATGGCAAAGAAAAGTATGATTGTTAAAGCAAAGAAAAAACAAAAATATAAGGTGCGTGAATATACTCGTTGCGAAAGATGCGGAAGACCAAAGGCTGTTTTGCGTAAATTTGGTTTGTGTCGTATATGTTTTAGAGTGTTAGCGCATAAAGGACAAATACCAGGTATTAAAAAGTCTAGCTGGTAATTGAAGGGAGGATATTTATGGTATTAGTAACTGATCCAATTGCAGATATGCTTACGCGCATACGTAATGCTAATCAAATGCGATATAAGGAAGTACAAGTGCCCTTTTCTAAAATGAAAGAGGAACTATCTAAAATTTTAAAAGAAGAAGGTTTTATCAGCGATTATAAAATTGTAAAAGCTGATGTAGAAAACATGCTAGTTCTAATTTTGAAATATGGGGCGAAAAAGGAAAGAGTAATTACTGGTTTAAAAAGAATTTCAAAACCAGGGTTACGTGTGTATGCTAAAGTCGATGAGATACCTAAAGTTTTAAATGGACTTGGGATTGCTATTATTTCAACATCAAATGGAATTATGACTGATAAGAGAGCGCGTAAAGAGCAAATTGGTGGAGAAGTATTAGCATATATTTGGTAAAAAATTACATTCGAGGAGGTGTCAAGAATGAGTCGTATTGGGGAAAGAATATTAAGTATACCTAATGATGTTATTGTTAATATTGACGACAATAAAATAACTGTAAAAGGCCCTAAAGGGGAACTAACAAATCTTTTTTCGAAAGAGATTATCATGAAAAAAGAAGATGATAAGATTATTGTTGAAAGAACTAATAATATTAAAAAAGTTAAGCAATTGCATGGTACTACTAACGCTATTATTGCCAATATGTTAGAAGGCGTTGTTAACGGGTTCAAAAAAGATTTAGAAATTATGGGTGTGGGGTATCGTTTTCAATTAAACAATAACAAATTGGTTGTTAATGCGGGATATTCTCATTCAGTTGGGATAGATATTCCTAGTGATATTAAGGTTGAACTTATCAGTAATACTGAGATATCAATTAGTGGTATTGATAAGGCAAAGGTTGGAGAATTTGCAGCTAATGTTAGAAAAATAAAACAACCTGAACCATATAAAGGTAAAGGAATACGTTATAAAGGTGAACATGTTCGCCGTAAAGAAGGTAAGAAAGCAGCTTAATTATAAGTAAAGGAGAGTTTATTATGATAAATAAAATATCTCGTAATGATGCACGTAAGGCAAGACATGCAAGAATTAGGGAAAAAATTAAGGGAACAGCTTTACTTCCAAGACTTTGTGTGTTTAAATCAAGTAGTAATATTTTTGCTCAATTGATCGATGATACTAGTGGAACTACATTAGCAAGCGCATCTTCAATTGATAATGAATTAAAGTTAAAAAATGGCGGAAATATTGAAGCGGGGCAAAAAGTTGGGGAGTTAATTGCTGAAAGAGCAAAGAAGTTAAATATTGTAAAAGTAGTTTTTGATAGAGGCGGTTATTTATATCACGGAAGAGTTAAGGCTCTTGCGGACGCCGCTCGTAATAATGGATTAGAATTCTAAAAGGAGGGTAAATATGGAAGACAGAAGAAGAGACCCACAAGTTAAGAATTTTGAAGAACAAGTAGTTTCGATAAATCGTGTTACTAAGGTAACGCAAGGCGGACGTCAACTTCGTTTTGCGGCAACTGTTGTAATTGGTGATAGAAAAGGACAAGTGGGAATGGGCACTGGTAAAGCTAATGAAGTACCAGATGCTATTAAAAAGGCTATTCAAGCAGCTAATAAAAATTTAATTAAAGTTGATTTAGTAGATAAGCGTACTATTCCGCACCAAGTAAATGGAAAGTGTGGAGCGGCTAAAGTTTTATTAAAACCAGCCAGTCCAGGTACTGGTATTATTGCGGGAGGACCTGTTAGGGCTGTTTTAGAACTAGCTGGGATGCGCGATATTTTATCTAAAGCATTAGGTTCAAGAACGGCAATTAATATGGTACGTGCTACATTTGATGCTTTGAAATCACTAAAGACTAAAGAAAAAGTTGCTTTGTTAAGAGGTAAAAGTGTAGAGGAGTTAGTGAGATAATGAAATTAGAACAATTAAAATCAACATTGGGCTCTACTAAAAGTCCGAAAAGAGTTGGAAGAGGCCCAGGTAGTGGTCTTGGTAAAACTAGCGGAAGAGGACATAAGGGGCAAAAAGCTCGTGCAGGCGGAAGTGTAAGACCTACTTTTGAGGGAGGTCAAACACCATTATTTCGTCGTATTCCTAAAATTGGTTTTAGTAATGCTAGGTTTGGAACAAGATATGCAACTATCAATGTAAGTGACTTAAATAAATTTGAAGATGGTTCAACAATTACTCCAGAATTATTAAAGGAACTTGGCATGCTTAAACAACAGTTAGATGGAGTAAAAGTATTAGGTGATGGTACGTTAGACAGAAAATTGATTGTTAAGGCTAATGTGTTTTCTGCTACAGCAATACAAAAAATAGAAGCAGTTGGTGGAAAAGTAGAGGTGATCTAGGATGTTTGCTACAATGAAGCAAATTCTAAGCCCTAAAAATAAAGATATAAAGGGAAGATTAATTTTCACCTTAGTAGTACTAGTGGTATTTATTGTAGGAACTAGTATTAGAGTTCCTGGTACGAGAGATATAACTAGTAATATAGGTTTTTTAGAACTTATTAATGCTATGGGTGGAGGAGCGCTAGAGCAATTTTCAATATTTGCTTTAGGAGTAATGCCTTATATTACAGCATCTATTATAATTCAATTATTACAAATGGATGTTGTTCCATACTTGGCAGAACTTTCTAAACAAGGTAATACTGGTAGACAAAAAATTAATCAGATAACTAGATATGTTGGTATATTTTTAGCATTTATTCAAGGTTATGTATTTTCTTTTGCATTTATGGAGGGAAATAATCTAGCCATTGATTATATGAGAGTTGCGATAATACTTACAGCTGGTACAGCATTTGTTTTATGGCTTGGTGACCAAATTACCCAAAAGGGAATTGGTAATGGTGTGTCATTGATTATAATGGCAGGCATTATTAGAACATTGCCAACTATGTTTGGTGAAGCATACGGACAATTAGTAACTACTGGAAATATTCAAGAAGTATTTATTGGTGGTATATCATTTGCGATTTTCATGCTAATATATTTTGCAATAATAATCGGAATAATTTTTGTTCAAGAAGCGGACCGAAGGATTCCTATTCAATATTCCAATAGAACTTTAGGGGCGTATGGCAAAGAACAAAATTACATGCCTATTAAAATTAATTCTGCTGGTGTAATTCCTGTTATATTTGCATCAACTATAGTTTCTATTCCTGCAACAATTGTCCAATTTGTACGCAATGATAATCTTACATTATTTGTTCAAAAATATTTAGATTATGGTTCAATAACAGGATTTTCATTGTATTTATTATTAATATTATTTTTTGCATACTTTTATACTTTCCTACAACTTAATCCAGAGGAATTGTCTAAAAATTTAAAAGAACAAGGTGGATATATTCCTGGTATTAGGCCTGGTAAAGAAACAAGTACTTACATTAAGCAAGTATTATCAAGATTAACTATTGTTGGTGGCACGTTCTTAATGATAATTGCTGGCTTGCCAATATTATTTACTGGGTTCACTAATTTACCAACTAGTGTTACTATTGGTGGCACAGGACTTTTAATCGTTGTAGGTGTTGCTCTTGAAACATATAAGCAATTAGAAAGTAGTTTGGTGAGCAGAACATATAAGAGAGGCAATAGAGGTTTATGATTAAACTTATATTATTAGGGCCTCCTGGATCAGGCAAAGGAACACAAGCTAAAATGATAAGTGAAGAATATAAAATACCTCATATTTCAACGGGTAATATATTAAGGCAGATGGGGAATCAAGATGGGGAGTTAGCAACTGGATTTCTTTTTGACGATAAATTTGTAAATGAAATTGTAGATAGACGACTTAAGGAATCAGATTGTAGTAATGGGTATATTTTAGATGGTTATCCAAGAAATATTAATCAAGCTATGATGCACGGCAATAATTTAGAAATAGTATTTCTATTAAATATTGCTCTTAATGATGCAGTTAGTAGATTAATTAATCGAACAATTTGTTCTAATTGTTATACTTCACATAATGATACATATTCTACTTTAGTTCCGTTAGTACCAGGAGTTTGTAATAAATGTAAGGGAAAATTAATAAAAAGAATTGATGACAACCCAGACACTATTAAGATTAGATTTAACGAGTATATTGCTAAAACAGCGCCTTTAATCGCTTATTATAAAAAAGAGGGCCATTTATACGAGATTGATAGTAGTATAAATCCTAATCATACTTTTGCGCAGATTAAAACTATTATCGATAATTATTATGAATTGATAGTTGAAAAATAGGATGTGGAGAAAATAGTATGGTTAGTATCAAAACAGATGAGGAAATTAAATTGATGTTAAAAGCAGGTAATATTGTGTATGAAACACATAAATATATTGAAAAGTATATTAAACCTGGCACTACTACTGAGAAGTTAAATGAGTTAGCAGATAAATTTATATTAAAAATGAATGCAATACCATCATTTAAGGGATACAATGGGTTTCCTAAATCAATATGTGTTTCGGTAAACGAACAAATTGTTCATGGGATTCCTGGAAGTTATATACTAAAGGATGGCGATATAGTATCTATTGATATAGGAGTTTGTTATAATGGTTATCATGGAGACAGCGCTTATACGTATGAAGTAGGCAATGTTGATATTGAAAGAAAATATTTAATTGAGCATACTAAAAAAGCATTGTACGAGGGGCTAAGCGAAATAAGACCTGGTATTAGATTAGGTAATGTTTCTAGTAGAATAGGTGAATATGCTAAAAAGCATAACTTAGGTATTATTAAGGAATTAGTTGGTCATGGTATCGGTAAATATTTGCATGAAAAACCTGACATACCAAATTTTGGAACCAGAAATACTGGATTAGTATTGCAAGAGGGTATGACGCTGGCAATAGAACCAATGTTAACCCTAGGTAGTGATGAAATTTGTTTTGAAGATGATGGGTGGACTATTACAACAAACGATAGAAAGTCTGCTGCGCATTTTGAACATACAATAGTAGTTACTAAGGAAGGCTATAAAATATTAACAGGAGAGTGATTATATGGCTAATAAAGAAGAAATCATAGAGGTTGAAGGCAAGATAATGGATGTATTACCAGGAGGACATTTTAGAGTAGAATTAGAAAATAAACATACTGTAACAGCTCACGTTTCTGGCAAAATACGAATGAATTATATTCGTATCTTACCAGGCGATACAGTAGTAGTGGAGATTTCACAATATGATTTAACACGTGGGCGTATAACCTATAGAAAGTAATAGGAGGGATAAGATGAAAGTAAGGCCATCAATTAAGAAAATATGTGATAAATGTAAGATTGTAAAACGTAAAGGAATTTTATTTGTTATTTGTGAAAATCCAAAACACAAGCAAAGACAAGGATAATAGGAGGTGAATTTATGGCACGTTTAAAAGGTATTGATATTCCAAATGAAAAAAGAGTGGAAATTGCACTAACTTATATTTATGGGATAGGAAAAAGTTTGGCTAATAAAATCTTAACTGCTGCTAAGGTAGATATTAATAAAAGAGCAAAAGATTTAGATAGTGATGAAATAACTCGTATTCGTGAACAAGTAGATAAATATACGGTTGAAGGCGATCTTCGTCGTGAAGTTAGTATGAATATTAAAAGCAAGATAGAAATTGGAAGTTATCAAGGAATTCGTCACAAAAAAGGTTTACCTGTAAGAGGTCAAAGCACTAGAAGTAATGCAAGAACTCGTAAAGGTAGAGGTAAAGTTGTTGCTAATAAAAAGAAAGCAACTAAATAATAATATTTAGAGGAGGGAAATAATGGCTTATCAATCAAGAAAACGCAAAGTAAAAAAGAATGTTGTTGAGGGCGTTGCACATATCCATTCAACGTTTAATAATACTATTGTTACTATAACTGATAACTTTGGTAATGCAATTAGTTGGGCGGCTGCTGGAGCACTTGGATTTAAAGGAAGTAAAAAAAGCACTCCATATGCTGCTGGTATGTCTGCTGAAGCGGCTGGTAAAGCAGCTGTAGAAGTAGGTATGCATAGAGTTCAAGTAGTTGTTAAGGGGTTAGGACCAGGCCGCGAAACGGCAATACGTTCATTACAAACTGCGGGGTTAGAAATTACTTCAATTGATGATGTGACTCCTATTCCGCACAATGGATGCCGTCCACCAAAAAGACCTCGTGGATAATAAAAGAAAGGGAGTGTGTTGCAATGTTGCAATTTGAGAAACCAAATTATAAAATTACAGAATATATTGAAGGTAATCATTATGGCAAATTTGAATTAGAGCCTTTAGAAAGAGGTTTTGGAACAACTTTGGGTAATGCACTAAGAAGAGTGATGTTATCATCGCTACCTGGAAGCGCTATTACCGGTGTTAAAATTGATGGTGTTTTACATGAATTCCAAACAGTTGATGGAGTAGTTGAAGACGCAACTACAATCATGCTTAATTTAAAAGGGCTGGCCCTAATAAATCATTCTAAGGAAGAAAAAGTTATTCGTTTAAATGTAAAGGGCGAAGGAATTGTAACAGCTAAAGATATTGATAAAGATGCAGATATAGAAATTGTCAATCCAAATCATGTTATTGCTACTATTTCTAAAAATGGTAAACTTGATATGGAAATGATAGTTAATAATGGTAGAGGATATATTAGAGCCGAAGAAAATAAAAAATTATTTCAAGATAAAAAAATAGGATTGATTCCAGTGGATTCTCTATATTCCCCAATTGAAAGAGTAAGTTATGAGGTTGAAAATGCCCGCATTGGTCAAGATGAAAGTTATGATAAATTAATTCTTCATGTATGGACTAATGGAGCGATTAAACCTGAAGAAGCTTTAGCACTTGCGGCTAGAATTTTAATTGAACATTTAGAGGTAGTTACTGATTTAAATGGAATTGCTGATTTAACAGGATTAATGATTGAAAAAGTAGAAGATCCGAAACAAAAAGCACTAGAGACTTCAATTGAAGATTTAGATTTATCGGTAAGAGCATATAACTGTTTAAAAAGAGCAGGGATCAATACATTACATAACTTAATTAATAAGAGCCCAATGGAAATGATGAAAATACGTAATTTAGGTAAGAAATCATTAAAAGAAGTATTAGATAAAGTAAAAGAATTAGGACTTTCACTTAGTGAGGATGAATAGTAAGGAGGAATTAGAATGGCATATAGAAAATTAGGAACTAGAACATCAGAACAAAGAAGAGCACTTCTTGCTAATTTAACAAAACAAGTTATTACTCATGAGAGAATAGAAACTACTGAGCAAAGAGCTAAAGAAGTTCGTAAGATGGTAGATAAAATTATTACTTATGGTAAAAAAGGAACATTAGAAGCAAGACGAGATGCTATTGCTAAATTATTAAATGATAAAGACGTTGTTAAAAAGGTGTTTGATGATTTAGCAAAACGTTATGCGACACGTAATGGTGGCTATACAAGAATATTAAAACTACATGAGCGTCGCGGAGATGATGCTGCAATAGTTATACTTGAATTAGTATAAAGTTACTTTTAATATAGGTTACAAAGATAATATAAAAATATTGTTAGAAGAGTTAATTTCAATTTTAATTGAAAATTAACTCTTTTAATTTAGAATTTACTTGATTATGATATAATTAGTATGGAAAGAAGTGGTAATGTGAAAGCTTTAGTAACTGGATCTTCTAGTGGGATTGGGTATGAAATTGCCAAATATTTAGATGAATTAGGCTATGAACTTATATTAGTATCTAGATATAAAAAAGAATTAGAAGAAATTAAAAAACATTTTAAAAATAATGTATCTATTATTGCACTAGATTTATCGAATGAAGAATCATGTTATGAACTATATAAGGCAGTAACAGATGAAAAAATTGATATACTTGTTAATAATGCGGGGTTTGGTGTTCATGGAGAATTTATATATACAGATTTAAATAAAGAATTAGAAATGATAGACCTTAATATAAAAGCAGTTCACATATTAACTAAATTGTTTTTAAAAGATATGAAAAAAAGAAATAAAGGCTATATATTAAATGTGTCATCATTAGCTTCATTTCAAGCAGGGCCTTTAATGGCATCATATTATGGCACAAAGGCATATGTATTGCGATTAACAATGGCTATATATGAAGAATTAAGAAGAAAAAAATACAATATAAATGTGTCCATTTTGTGTCCTGGACCAGTTGAAACCAGGTTTAATGAAGCAGCTAAAATAAGGTCAGCAATAAGTGGCATGTCTAGTGATTATGTGGCAAGATATGCTATTAACATGATGTTTAAGAAAAAATTAATTATTATTCCAGGATTTACAATGATATTATCGTATTATGTTTCTAAATTAATACCTACTAAATTATTGTTAAAAATAACTTACGACATACAAAAGAAAAAAGAAAAAAAATGATATGATACAGATAATGACTTATTGTTTATTAAAAATGATTTTAGTATAATATAAGAAATATACGGGGTGGTTTTTTTGATGGATATTATTAAAATTAGTAATTTAAATTTTTACTATGGTGATAAGAAAATATTGCATGATATTAATTTAAAAATTAAAGAGAATGAATGGGTTTCTGTTATTGGACCAAATGGTAGTGGAAAATCCACCCTTGTAAGATTATTAGTAGGATTAAATGAGTATAACGATGCTATTATAGTCGATAATTTAGTAGTTTCTAAGGAAAATATTCAATTAATTAGGGCTAAAACAGGAGTAATTTTTGATAATATAAATAATCAATTTATTGGGTCTACTGTGAGAGATGATATGGCATTCACATTACAAAATTTAAATTTTTCATCTAGTTATATTACGGATAAAATAAATGAAATATCAAAATTATTAGAAATAGAAAACATCCTAGATTGTGAACCACATAAATTAAGTGGCGGACAAAAACAAAAGTGCGCCCTTGCTTCTATTTTAGTATTAGAACCTAGAATTATTATTTTAGATGAAGCCTTATCTATGTTGGATGACAAAGATAAGGCATATATATTAAAGACACTAAGAAAAATTTATATGGAGAAGAAAATAACTATTATTAATGTCACAAATGATTTAGAAGAAACATTATATGGTGACAGAATAGTAGTATTGGATAATGGCAATAAGGTAATGGATGGCAAAACAAGGAATATATTGCTTAATGATAAGGAATTGCTTAAAATAGGATTAGAATTGCCATTTATGATAGATTTATCTATAAAATTAAAGTTTTATAATTTGATTGATGATATTATAATAAATATGGATGATATGATAGATGCTATATGGAAATAGTCAGAGGTGATTTTTTTGAATTATATTGATTTGATAATAATATTAGTGCTTATTATGGCTACCTATATTGGTTACAAAAATGGATTATTTAGGAAATTATATAATTTAATGATAATATTAATTAGTATAGTATTAAGCTTTATATTTCAATATAGTGTTGGAACAATAGTTTTTAATCTATTTAGTAATCATGAATTATTACAAAATGAATTATTTATCTTATTTAAAGATAAAATAATAAACTTGATTGGTTTTTTTATAGCATATCTTGTAATATACATCATTTTAAAAATTATTGTTTATATCTTAGTTAGAAGAAAAA
Source organism: Caryophanales bacterium UBA660 (assembly GCA_002299475.1). Taxonomy (GTDB): domain Bacteria; phylum Bacillota_I; class Bacilli_A; order RF39; family UBA660; genus UBA660. The sequence goes on from DBNY01000055.1 coordinate 16,875, forward strand.
TACTATCTAACGATAAGGAGCGGTTTAAGATTTTAGGCTCTATAATTAATGTTATTGAGACGCTAGTGATAATATCAGTGGTTGGCTTCTTGCTTAGCTTTGCTACTTATATCAATATTAATCATTATGAGGAGACTTTATTATTAAAACTAATATATAGAATTAATATTCCTTTATATTCATATGGAGAAAAAACTAAAACTATTATGGATAATTTTATCAGCATATCAAGAAAAATAAACGAATTTCAAATGGAGCCCAATAAGTTGTTGGCTGATGAGGAAACTATTGAAACAATAAAATTGTTATTTGAGACGGAAGTTATTGATGAGGACATTGTAGTTCAAGGCAGTAAAATTTTGTTAAAGGATATTGAACAACAGAATATAGATTTTAGTAAAATTAATTTTGAGGAAGTTAAGGGGTCAGAAGAATTCAATAATTTTAAAAAGTTATATGATGAAGACATAATAACTGAAAATATTTTGCGTAGAATTGTTGAAGAAAACAACTTAATTGGATTTGACATAGATGGGTTAATAAGAACTCTAGAAGAAAAAAGATAATTAATGGTGGTGATAGTATGGATGTAATTTTTGATAATGTTAGTTATAGTTATCAAAACAGGTCTTCTTTTGGAAATGAAGCACTAAAAAAAATATGTGTGGCGATTGAAAAAGATAAAATTACTGGAATAATCGGTCCAACCGGTGCAGGTAAAACAACCTTTATCGAACATATTAATGCTCTTTTGCTACCTCTTAAGGGAAGAGTAATTGTTGGAGACTTTATTATGGAAAACAAATTAAAAAAGACTAATATAAATTTATTAAGAAATGATGTATCTCTTGTATTCCAATTTCCAGAGGAACAATTTTTTCAACCAACTATAAAACAAGAATTAGAATTTAGGATGAAATATTTTAATTATAAAGATGACTTAATTAAGAAAAAAATCGATGAGGCACTTCTGATGGTTGGTTTAGATAATTCTTTTTTGGATAGGAATCCTTTTGAACTTAGTAGTGGTGAGAAAAGAAAACTTGCTATTGCCATTACGCTAGTGCATAATCCTAAAATTATTATTTTAGATGAGCCTACGGTTGGATTAGATAGTAATGGTAAGAAAACATTAATACACTTAATTAGAAAATTGAAATATATATATAATAAAACGGTAATTGTTG
>DBNY01000055.1:18358-27055 GCA_002299475.1 Caryophanales bacterium UBA660
GTTGAAATATGTATATAATAAAACAGTAATTGTTGTAAGCCATGATGTTGATATGTTATATAAACTAGCAGATAATATAATTATACTAAAGGATGGGAGTATATTACTTAGTGGGAAAAAACATGAGGTGTTTGAGCATATTGAAGTATTGAAGGGTAATAATATTAATATACCAAGAATAGTTGATTTTAATAATAAGGCATATAATAAAAAAGGGATTAAATTGGGTAGATATAGTGAAATAAATGATCTTATAAAGGCGATATATAAAAATGTTTAAGAATTTAGCAATAGGAAAATATTACCCAATTAAATCAATTATTCACAAATTAAATCCAATTAATAAAATAATATGTATGCTAATATTTTTGATAACGCTATTTATAATTAACCATATATATTTTTATTTAATACTGGCAATATTAGTTATGCTATTAATTATTGTATCTAATATTCCCATAAAATATTTTATTTATGGCATTAGTAGTTTTAAATTCTTAATTCTAATTATATTTATTTTTAATTATATATTTACTAATAATTTATTGTTATCTGTTAGTTTGGTTTTAAGAATAAAATTAATTATTACTTATACTCTACTATTCAGTTATACTACCAAACCAAATGAAATTATTTACGGTTTAGAAAAGGTATTTCTTCCTCTTAAATATATTAAAATACCTATTGAGGCAATGGTTTTATCTTTAACATTAGTATTACAATTTATTCCGATAATATTTGAGCAAGTGGAAAGAATATTAAAAGCACAGTCTAGTAGAGGATTTGATTTAAAATATTTAAAGATTAAAGATAAATTGATAATATTATCAACTATTGTTGTACCAATGTTAATTCTTTCATTTAAAAGAGCTGATTCTTTAGCTGATTTAATGGAAGTAAGATTATATAATTGTAATGGCAAAAGAAGTTGTTATAAGCTAAGCAATTGGTCGACTATTGATAATACAGTGATAATATTGCATATTGTCGTATTAATGTTCTTAATATTAAGTGAGGTTGTTATTATATGAAAAGATATTTGATGATATTTAGTTATGATGGTTCAGAATTTAAGGGTTACCAAAAACAAAATAAACAAAGAACGGTGCAAGGAGAAATAGAGAAGGCACTTAAAATGATAAATGATAATGAAAAAGTGGAGATTGTAGCATCTAGTAGGACTGATGCTAGAGTGCACGCATTAAATCAAAAAGCCCATTTTGATTTAGAGATGAATATTAGTGCTGAAAAATTACGAATGGCATTAAATTCATTAATACCTGAAGATATATATATAAAGTCAATTGAAGAAGTATCTTCATCTTTTCACGCTAGATATAATGCAAAAGCTAAAGAATACATATATATAATTAATTTAGGCGAATATAATCCTATTGAGAGAAATTATATATATCAATATAATAAAAAATTGGATCTTGTTTCGATAGAAAGAGCACTAAAATATTTAGAAGGAGAACATGATTTTAAATCTTTTACATCAGCTGATGAAGAAAAAGATGATTATGTTAGGAGAATAACTCAAACTAATTTAATTAGAGATATAAGAGATAATAATAAAATAATGTTAGTATTTGTTGGTACTGGTTTTTTAAAATACATGGTAAGAAACATGATTGGCACATTAATACAGGTTGGAGAGGGAAAAAGAAAAAGCGAAGATATTATTGATATTTTAAATAAAAAGGATAGAAGAGCAGCTGGTATAACAGTTGAGCCAGAAGGGTTGTATTTAAAGAATGTGTATTATTAATTATGGTTACAATATTTAATTAATTTTTTTACGTAAAACAAGGATAAAATGTTTATATTTCGTTGACATCGTTGTGAAAATTGAGTATAATTTAACCTGGTACATTTTCTTATACCCGCAAAAACAAGTATTGGGAATATTTGTTTGATTTTTATAAGAAAGGAAAAAATATATGAAAACATTTATGCAAAAAAAGGAAACAGTTACTCGTAAATGGTATGTTGTTGATGCTACCGATATGGTATTAGGGCGTTTGGCATCAAGAGTAGCAAATATTTTACGTGGTAAACACCAAATTACATTTACTCCTCATATTGATGGTGGAGATTATGTTATTATTATTAATGCAAGTAAAATTAATTTAACTGGAGATAAGTTGAATAAGAAAGAATACTATGATCATAGTAGATATCCTGGCGGTTTAAGAGTAAGGCTTGCTAAGGAAATGAGAACTAAATATCCAGTTGAAATGATTGAAAGAGCAGTTAATGGGATGCTACCAAATGGTAGATTAGGTAGAGCTATGGGGAAAAAATTATTTGTTTATGAAGGAAATGAGCACCCACATATAGCTCAAAGACCAGAAATATTAAACTTAGGTAAACAAGGAGAAGATATAAATGGTTAAGAAAAATGTTTATACTGGAACTGGGCGTCGTAAAGAAGCAGTTGCAAGAGTTATGATGACACCAGGTAAGGGAAATATAAAAGTTAACGGATTAGATGTAAACGAATATCTACCGTATGAAACCTTAGTTATGGATCTAACTCAACCATTAGATATTACTAATACTAAAAATATTTTTGATATTGAAGTAGATGTAAAAGGCGGAGGTTTTTCAGGTCAAACTGGTGCAATTCGTTTAGGGATTACTAGAGCTTTATTAGATTATGATAAAAATACTGATGTTAATTCAGAAAATAGCTTTAGAAGAATATTAAAAATTGCTGGATTTATTACAAGAGATGCAAGGATTAAAGAACGTAAAAAACCAGGGCTTAAAAAAGCACGACGTGCTCCACAATTTTCTAAACGATAAGATATTATTAAGGGCTTTGTATTTGTGCAAAGTCTTTTTTTTGAAAATATTTTTGGAATACTGTGAAGTACCAATAATTAACACTCAGGTTAAAACTTATATTTAGGCCTACAAAATGCAAGTTATTATTTTTATTTTTATATTTTTTATATTATGTAAAATGTTTAACTAAAAAATAAGTTCCATATATAATACATTTTATTTATTTAATATCCTTGTATTAGGATAATAATGATTTAATATCTGCCTATAATTATATCCTTCATTAGCCATTCCATTGGCACCATATTGACTCATACCAACGCCATGGCCAAAACCTCTAGTAGTAAAACTTATTTTATCATTAGTAATTTCTATATCAAAATCACTTGATCTTAATCCAAATAGCGTTCTTATATCAACTCCAGAGTAGGTATGTTCTCCTATGTTTATTCTATCAATTCTATCGCTGACTGTAGTAGATACTACTTGAATATTAGTATTGCCATTAAATTCAAATCCCAATAATTTTGTTGCTTCTTCAAATGTTCTAGATACTGTTCTTGTATAAGTTGAGGCATTTAAATCCCAATGACTATTAACGCTTTTTAAGTATGGAAAACTTCCACCCCAAACATATATTGGATCTTCTGTTTTACCATTGCTTGTAGAGTGATATAAGGCATCTATATAATAATAGTTATAAGAAATATATTCTCCTTTAGTACTGTCTACAGCATTTTTAATTTTATTAAAATAGACATTATAATTAGAACCCCACATAGATTTTAATTGGGTTTCATCCTTGTATATTTGATGCATATTAGTATCGGTTATTATTTTATTTTCTGCTATTCTTTTTAATACATATGTTCTTGCAGCTAAACTTTGAGCTTTTAATGCTTCAAGATGAAATAAGGCGGGCATTTCTGATGCAACAACGCCAATAACATAATCTTCTAGTGCTATTTGTTCAATAAGGCCATTACTGCGATGTAACGTAACCAAAATTTCTGATGTTATTATTTCTTCTACAACCTTTTCTTTTGCTTCTTCGCCTGAGGGGATAATATTTTCAATAATTGGTGTCACTGCTTGGATTTCACGAGAAATATTAGTTTTTGGTTGAATATTAGTAATAACATTCTTTTCATTATATAATTCTTTTTCTTTAACAATAATATTATTTTGTTTTTTTTCCTCAATTACTATATCATTTGTTTCATCCATATTATTTTTAACTTCAGGAATTTTATTTTCAAAATAGGTACTGTTATGGTGAACATATTGCATATTCTTTTGATTTAGATTAATAGGTGCTGTTATAGTGTGTAATACAATAGTTCCTACTATCATTCCATTTAATATTAGAAATATTTTTTTTCCATTAAATTTTATTTTCCGACTATTTATAAATTCGATAACTTCCGTGTAAATATTCTTTTTAACTTGTTTTTTAACTATTTTTTTGTTAAATAATTCAATACTAAATTCATAATTATTATCCATGTATAGGAATAAACAGTCTTCATTATTTACTTTTTTAATTTTATATCTATTAAACACGTAATCACCTATATTTAGTATTTAGTATTAATAAAAATTAATACTAAAAAACCACCAAAGTGGTTTAAAATTCAAAATATTGTAATTTTTGTTTTTCTTCCCAATGCTTGCCAGTTATGTATGATAAGTTTAAAAAAACATCGTCCAGCATACTAATATCTTTTTTATTGTATAATACCTCATTAACTTGGTCAATAATTTTAATAGTTTTTTCGATACTGATTCTATATAGTTCTATAAATGAAAAATTGTATATTTCATTTTCATCAATGGGATGATTCCATTTATTCTTTTCTAAATTAAGGTAATATAATTTTTCTTTTTGATGTATATAATATGAAATTCCATTATACTTTAATGCTGTTGGCGGCAAAAACTTATTAAAAAAGTGATACTTTAATTTTTTGAAGCCATAGGGGTCATATTTGAATATGTAAAAAAACCATTTCATTTGTTTAATAGATTTTAAATATACATTTGCTATGTTGTTTTCATGATATACAGTATTAAAAACATCATTAATGGTATCTTCTAATGATTTAGAAAATGATTTTACATTAAAACAAAAATTATGGACCTTGAAATTTTTAGGCTTCATACCACTTTTAGTATATATCATATAGGCATCTATATATGCCTCCATATCTCTATGTAATGCATTATATTTATATGTAAGTGGACGTTTTTTATCAAACATCCCAGTTTTATAGAATACATAAGGATGAATGGTACTATCTAATACATAATGTGTAATATAACCATATAAAAAAGTAATTACATCTGCATCATTTTCTAATTTGTTTTCTTTAATATACTTTATATAGTATATAAAAAAGTCCTTTGATTTGTTATTATGAATATAATTTCCAAGATTTTTAACTTTTTTAGTTATCCTTTTATTGATATTAGTATAGAAAAAAAGAATATCAGCGGCTTGGGAAAATGTTTTTAAATGCTCTAGATTATTGGCTATTCTTTTTTTCGTTTTGTTATCAAGATGCTCATAAACATCAAGTGCGAAATAAGCATGAGTTATAGTGCTGGGCATTAACAACAACTCCTTTACTGATATATAAAATTATACCACATATTAAATTATAGTAAATATTTTAATAGTGGTGGAATACGTAAAAATTATGTGCTATAATTTACGATAGGTGATATTAGTGGGGACAAAACAATTTAAGAATTTAGCAGAACAGATTGAAATATTAAAGTCCAAAGGATTAACAGTGGATGATGAAATAGATGCAAAAGAGATACTACTTAGGGAAAATTATTTCTTTTTATCGGGATATCGTCATCTTTTTTTGAAATCGCCAATTGATAGAAAATATATTGAAGGAACTACATTTAATGAATTGTATTCATTATTCTTATTTGATAGAAATTTTAGAAATATTATATTTAAAAATTTATTAATTATAGAAAATAATATTAAATCAATAGTTAGCTATCAGCTATCTAAAAAATATGGTTATATGGAAAAAGATTATTTAAGACCTAAAAATTTTACCGATGAATCTTATAGAGTTAGGCAAGTTAACGATTTAATATTTAAAATGAAAAGGCAAATAAGGTCTAACGGAAGACAACATTCTGCTACAATGCATTATTTAGATAATTATGGTTATATTCCAATGTGGGTTTTAGTAAAGGTTTTATCATTTGGTATAATTAGTGAACTTTATTCGATATTAAAATTAGAAGATAAGATAGCAATTGCTGAATATTATAATTTGGACATGGAAAATTTAAGTACATATTTATCTATATTAGCTAATTATCGTAATTTATGTGCACATGAGGATATATTATTTGAGAATAAAACACAAAGAATGATTAATGATACTAAATATCATTTAGAACTTAAAATACCAATTACTGATAATGAGTATATATATGGTAAAAATGATATATACGCATTGATAATTATTATGAAATCAGCACTTAGAAAAAACGAATTTAGCAAAATGATTCATGAAATTAGTATGGAATTAGAATTATTAGATGCTAATATTAGCATAATCCCTTTTTCTAAAATACTAGATAGAATGGGCTTTCCTGAGAATTGGATTGATATTGCTAAAATAAATTAGGGAGTGATTAAATTGAGACAACGAGTAATACTATTTTGTTTATTATTATTAACTTTTTTTGCAGGTAATTATGTGGCATATAGAATTGTAACTAGTAATATTGATATAACTGGGTATAAAGAAAAAGTGATTATTGATGAAAAGGGAATAAGTGAATCGGTAAATCAAATTTATGATGCAGTTGTATTAATTGAAGCATATAAAGGTTTACAAGTGGCTAGTATTGGGACAGGTTTTGTTTATAAAAAAGATAATGAAAAAGGATATATTATAACCAATGATCATGTCATAGCAGATGCTAGTAAAATTCAAGTAACTTTTTTTAATGGGAATGAAACTGAAGCTACATTGCTTGGTGGTGATATATTTGCTGATATAGCAGTACTATCGGTTGATGTAGAGCATGTTACTCAAGTAGCTAAGATTGGTAATAGTAAGGATGTTTTATTGGGCGAGACGGTATTTGCGGTTGGCACGCCTATTTCTGATGAATACATTGGGACGGTAACTAGGGGAATTATTTCAGGGAAAAATAGAATGTTATCTGTTAGCGTAGGTGGTGGTGCTGATGATTGGATAATGGAAGTATTACAAACAGATGCTGCAATAAATCCTGGTAATAGTGGGGGTCCATTAGTTAATATCAATGGAGAAGTAATTGGGATAAATTCCCTTAAACTTGTTAAGCATGAAATAGAAGGCATGGGGTTTGCTATTCCTATTGAATTAGCTATGGCGCATATTGACAAACTAGAAAAAGGCGAAAAAATACCAAGACCATTATTAGGGGTTCAATTTATAGATGTTGAGAATACGTGGGAATTATATAGAGCTGGGATAACGATTGATGCTAGTATTAAATATGGCGCAGTAATTGCTGCAGTGATGAATAATACACCAGCAGAGGTGGCGGGGCTTAAAATGCGTGATGTTATTTTAAAAATAGGTGATACTGAATTAAAGAATCAAGCTTATTTAAGATATGGACTATATAAGTATAATATAGGAGACACAGTAAAAATTACCTATCAAAGAGGCAGTGAGATTAAGACAATAGATGTAAAATTAGATAAAGTATATAGTGATAATAATAATTAACAATTAAAACTTTAATTTATATTTGTTTGGGTATGTAAAAAATAATTACAATACCCTTTTTTAGTTGCCTTAATTAATGTTAAAGATAGAAAAAAGATAGTTTTAAGATAACACAAAAGTTTTTAGTGATGTTATTATAAACAAGACAGCCATAACATAAGGGGGTACAATATAATGGTACAGCCTATAGATGGAAGGAGAACTAAAAAATTAGTTGAACGGAATTTAAAACTTTATAATTGTTATGTATTATCAACAATAGATGATAATCAATTAATAACAAATGACAATACTTTTGAAATTAGATTAGATGTTAATGATGAAATTTTTACTGAAAAAGAAAGAGAAAAATTACAATTTATACAATATATAATGAAGCGATATAATCGATTGCGTATTCTTGATAAGAAGATTATATATTTTACTTATATGATAAAAGAAAAAGTTAATGATGGCTATATCGCTAACGTACTGGGATTTGATCTTAATTATTATTATCGAATTAAAAAGATAGCCATTATAAATATGGCTTATGCATTAAATGTAGAAGTATATGAGGGTGATAGCAATGAAAATGATTGATAGATATAACGAAAGTAAAAAAAAATTTGACAAATCTATAATATTGATAAAAAACGGCATATTTTATGTGACATTTAACGATGATGCTTATATTGTTAATTATCTTTTCGGTTATAAAATAAAAAAATTTTCTCATTTTGTTATGAGCGGGTTTCCAGAAAAAGTTATAGAAAAAATTAAGAGTAGATTACAAAAAGAAAAGATACATTATATTTTATTAAGCAATAATCATCAATTTGTATCTGATAATAATGTTTCTACATTAAGCAATTATGAAAAATTGCTTAATGTAAGTTGTAAATCATACAATATTGATATGGAAATATTAAAAATAAAGGATAGTTTAGACATTTTAAAGGGTACTAAAAATATTGAGGAAAAAATAAATAAGATAAAAGAAATAATGTAATTTACTACAATTCACTCAAAATTAACTTGAATAAATAATATAAATTATATATAATTAAGGTATAGAAAATAAGCGGAGGTTTTATATGAATAATAAAAATTTTAAATTAACACTCAAAGGCTTCACTTTGGTAGAGTTACTAGCAGTAATAGT
>DBNY01000027.1 GCA_002299475.1 Caryophanales bacterium UBA660
GGCATATACGATATGAGTGGTAGCGCTTGGGAATATGTTTCTGCTTATGTAAACAACGGGCACGCTAATTTATTAGGACAAGGTTCGCAAATAATAAATGCCGAGCCTCGATATAGAGACATATATAATATGGGTACGCCGGATAATGAAACTAATAATTATAATTTAACAGAAAATATAAAAGGTGATGCTGCATGGGAAATCAGTAGTAATATCAGTGGTCAGTTTTCATGGTTTAGCGATTGGGCTGGAATGCCTAACGCCAGCACGCCGTGGTTTCGTCGTGGTGGCGGGTTTACCGGCGCCACCTATGCTGGCGTGTTTTCTTTCAGTCGAGACTTAGGGGGGGCGATGAGTTCCTTTACCTTCCGCCCAGTCCTTATTGTTGGCGCAGGACTTTAGTTATGATGTTTATCTAATAACGAATGAAAAACATAACAAATCTTGTATAAATAATTTAATCACACAAGTGGTGAACTTTTATTGTTCTTCAATTAAAACTCAAAAACAATTATATCTATTTAACTAGAGTTATACCAATAATTATAGTATGTTGTTGGTAAATTAACTTTAGAGGGCTGAAAAAATAGATAAGTAAATCCTCGTTTATAGATTAAACTCCTGAAACTTACTAAAATAAAGGCGATTAGGACTTTTTAATCGTTAAACAGCTTATAATATACAAAAATATATAACTAAAACCAATAAAACAATTTGCTTTTTCAAGGAAAAATGTTATAATTTCCTAGAGAAAGGAAATTATGTGTTTATGAATAACTATGAAAAGATTATTGAATTAGCAAATAAAAATAATGGATATGTTACAACAAAAGAGATCAAAGTTCATGGAATTGCTCGTGCATTTTTAACTAATTTAGTAAAAGAAAATAAATTAGAACGGATTGATCGCGGCATTTATATGTTGCCTACTGAATTGGTTGATGTATATTATAAGCTGCAAATTGCGAATAAAGATGCAGTGTTTTCACTTGCAACTGCTTTGTATTTTCATAATTTATCAGATAGAATTCCGATTATTATTGATATTACAGTTCCGTATAATTATAGTGGTAGTTTGCTAAAAAATAAAAATGTATCTTTAAACTATATGAAAAAAGAAACATTAAATTTAGGAGTTGTAGAAGCAGAGACAAATTTTGGAAATAGAATCTTTGTATACGATATCGAAAGAACAATCTGCGACATTGTCAAATACAAAGATAAAATGGATGCGGAAATTTTTACGAAAGCTATGCAACAATATGCTTCATCAAAGACAAAAAATTCTATCAAACTATATAAATATGCAGAAATTTTAAATGTTAAAGAAAAATTAAGCGAATACATGAGAATTTTATTATGATGAATCGAGATAGATTAAAAAACTTGGTATCAAAGAAAGCGAAAGGAAATAATATATTGGCGATTCAATATTACCAAATGTTTTTCTTTGAACATATTCTTATCAGAATTGCTGAAAGTAAATATAAGAATAATATTATTTTAAAAGGGGGATTACTGCTTTCTTCAATAATTGGTGAAGACTTTAGAACTACTAAAGATATGGATGCCACTTTAAAAGTATTCCAATAAATAAAGAATCAGTTACCAACATAATCACGGAAATTTTAAATATTAATATTGATGATAATATTACTTATGAAATAGTAGATATTAATGATATTAGAGAAGAAGACGAAGATGGTGGATTTCAAATAAATATATTAGCAAAATTAGAAAAAATCAAAATGAATATACTAATTGAACTTACCACGGGGGATGTTATTACGCCTAAAGAAATGAATTATAAATATAATTGTATTTTTGAAGATAACCATATTAATATTATGGCTTATCCATTAGAAACAATCATTGCTGAGAAATTTGAAACATTAATTAGTAGAAGTATTGCTAATACTAGAATGAAGGAGTTTTATGATTTATTTATGCTGATATCTATTGGGAGAAATGATTTTAACAATAACATATTAGTTAAAGCGATAGAGAATACTTTTAATAAAAGAAAAACTAGTTTTGAAATCAATAACATAAACTCAGTTTATATGTTGGTTAGAGATAGCCATGAATTGTTAAATTTGTGGAAAAATTATCAAAAGAAAATGATTTTTGCTGAGAATATGTCTTACGATAATGTGATGGAAACAGTTGTATATTTAATTGAGATTATTGAAAGCGAATTAGTGGAAGTATAATCATGAGAGAATTTAACTGCATCAAAACTACCGAAAATGATGTAGTTATAGAAAATAGTCCGAAACAATTATATATTGTTTTTCTTTTTTTATCATAGTATAAATGATATAATTTAATTGGTATTAACAAAGGAGGAATAGTATGAAAAAAAATATACTTTTATTTTTCCTAATCTTAATATTAACTGGCTGCAATAATGAAGAAATTATAAATGAAACAGAATATAAATATAACCGTGCTCTTTATCAATTTTATCGACCATATGAAATATATGCAAGTCACAATTATGTAATTGACCATGTGTTTAATAGATATGATTTAAGAGAAGTAGAAATGGGCTTAATGCGTATATCAACAAAATATTTCGCTAACAATAAATATTATTATCAGATAGGCAGGCACTTAAATGAAGATGAATTAAAACAATTATTATCACATGATAAATTAAATAGTGGTGAGCATTTTGAACTTAGTTATATCCCCAAGCCAATCGCTTATATTCATGAACAAAATTATTTAAATAAAAAGGGAGAATTAAAAGGTCTGTCATTAGCATTAGTTTTAAATCCTTATCAATCATATGTGGTTAATAACAGAAGAAGAAAAGACGTGTTAGATAAAGAAAAATTAATTTTATTTGGCAAGGAAAAAGCCAAAGATTTAATTGCCTATATAAGGACCAAAGAAGAGTTAAGGGATGTTGAAATAGTTATTGCTTTGTTTTGGCAACAAGATATGTCTTCTTTAGTACCGGGTTCATATATATATGAGGCATTCACAAAAAATAATGAAATAAATAAATTTAATCAATTGAATGAGAAGTATTATTTATTAACAGATAATGATTTAAGATATATTGATATAAATAATTATGAGAATTTTAGCAAATTAGAAGAACAAGTGGAAAAGTCAAATGATAATACTACAGTTATAGGAAGAGGGCTATATATTAATAATCAATTAAAAGAATTGACAATAGATATTAATATTGATTACATTACTGTTGGCGAAATTAATGGGTTATCGCAATTAGTCGCTAATCAATTACAAACATTATTTAATAATAATATTATTATAGAAGTAATAATCAAAAATGAAAGTAGAGTAGAAGCTATAATCACTAAAAATAATAACGAAGATAAAAGTAGAATATTTTTTATTAATTAGGAGGAACAGATGAAAAAAGAAAAGTTAAGCAAAGAATTAGTATCTCATGTTGCAAAACTAGCCAGATTGAAGATAAGTGAAGAGGAAATCGTAAAATATCAGTCTCAACTTGGAAATATATTAAATGAAATTAATAAAATTGATAATGCAAACATCAGTGAAAATGAGATATTAATTGCGCCTACAACAAATAAAAATGTTTTAAGAGAAGATAAAGTAGGCGAAATGATTGATATTATTGATGCATTTAAAAATGTTAATAATATTAATGGAGATTATATTGAAGTAGTAGGTGTTATAAATGAATAAATTAATGGATTTAACTATTATTGAAATAAATAATAAATTAAAGAATAAAGAAATAAAACCTATTGATTTAGTATTAGAAGTATTTGATAATATTGAAAAAAATAAGGAGTTAAATTGTTTTATTTCCTTAAATAAAGAAGAAGCAATAATTAAAGCGAGGCAGTTAGAGCATGTGGAAGTTGATAATATATTATTTGCTCTTCCTATTGTTATAAAAGATAATATAATTACTGCTAATTTAAGAACAACTGCAGCATCAAAAATATTAGATAATTTTATTCCAATATATGATGCCGCGGTCATTAAAAAAATAAAAGCAAAAAATATGATTATTATAGGGAAAGCCAATATGGATGAATTTGCTATGGGGTCATCTAATCAAACTAGTTATTATGGTTCTGTATTAAACCCATGGAATAAAAAATTAGTATCTGGTGGTTCAAGTGGTGGGAGTGCTGTGGCAATAAGTGCCAGAATCGCTCCGTTAGCCTTAGGGACAGACACTGGGGGTTCAATAAGGCAACCATCAGCATTTACTGGTATTGTTGGCCTTAAACCTACCTATGGTAGGGTTTCAAGATATGGTCTTATTGCTTTCGCTTCAAGTCTTGATCATATTGGGCCAATGACTAGAAATGTTTTTGAAAATGCTTTATTATTAAATGTCATTTCTGGTCACGATGTTAATGATGCTACTAGTAGTAATAAGGAGTGTGAAGATTTTACTAGATTAATAGGACATGATATAAGTAATTTTAAAATAGCAATACCTAATTATTATATGAGTACTATTATAGATGAAGAAATAAGAGGAAAAATGCTTAATGTAATAAAAATAATAGAAAATAAGGGCGGAACAATTGTTTATGTAGATATTGATTATATTGACTATTCAGTTCCCTTATATCAAATAATTGCATTAGGCGAAGCAAGCAGTAATCTTGCACGTTTTGATGGGATTAGATATGGATATCAAGCTAAGCAGTATATATCTATTGATGAAATGTATGAAAAAACAAGAAGCGAAGGTTTTGGAGAAGAGGTAAAAAGAAGATTAATGATTGGCGCCTATGTATTAAGTGGAGAAAATGCTAATCATTATTATAATAAAGCCTTGAAAATAAGAAATGCTATGAAAAAAAGCTTCGATAGTATATTTGAAAATTATGATTTAATTATTGGGCCAACAACCACTTCGGTTGCCTATGAATTAAGTTCTGAATATAATGATGAACTTAAAAGTTTCTTTGATGATATATTAACAATACCATCTAATATGTCAGGCAATCCAACTATTAGTATGCCAATTGGTTTTAATAAGAATAATTTGCCAATTGGTATGCAAATTACTGCTAATTATTTTGAAGAAGCAAAAATATATCAGCTGGCCTCACTAATAGAAAGTGAATTAAATTTAGAATTAAATCCTAACAAAAAGGAGGTTTAATATGGTAGAGTTAGAACCAGTTATAGGAATAGAAATTCATGTTGAATTAAATACCAAATCAAAAGTTTTTTCTTCGTCGGAAAATGGGTATGGCTTTAGACCGAATACTAAGATAAATGTTATTGATTTAGGATATCCGGGAACATTACCCACAGTAAATAAAGAAGTAATTAATGCAGGCATTAAAATAGCACACATCTTAAATTGCCAAATTAATAAATTAATGCACTTTGATCGTAAAAATTATTTTTATCCAGATAACTCTAAAAATTATCAAATAACTCAATCAAGAACACCAATTGGATATAACGGTTACATAGATATTAATGTGGATAATAATATTAAACGAATAGGAATTAGTAGAGTTCATATAGAAGAAGATACAGCTAAAAGTATGCATTTAAATACAAAAACGTTATTAGATTTTAATAGAGCGGGCATTCCTTTAATTGAAATAGTTACTAAACCTGATATTAGTAACGCTAAAGAAGCGATGATATATATTGAAACCTTAAGAAGGCTTCTTTTATATATTGATGTTAGTGATGTAAAAATGGAAGAGGGAAGCATGAGATGTGATGTTAATATATCATTAAAACCTAATAATAGTAATGTATTAGGCACTAAAGTAGAGGTTAAAAATATTGGTTCAATAAGCAACGTAGGCCAAAGCATTAACTATGAAATTGCTAGACAAAAAGAACTAATATTAAATAATATAATAATCAAGGAAGAAACAAGGCGATTTGATGAAAAAAATAATGCCACTATTTTAATGAGATTAAAAGAAAAAGGCAATGATTATCGCTATTTTCCAGAACCAGATATTCCGCTTATAGAATTAGATGATAATTGGATAAAAGATATAATAAATACTATACCTCGTTTGCCAAGTGATAGATATTCGAATTATATTAAATTGGGTATTAACGAGGTAGTGGCTAATAAATTAATTCAAAATAAAGAATTATGTGATTTTTTTGAAGAATTATTATCATTGGAAATTAATTACATTACTGCTGCTAATATTCTAACTACGGATGTGGCAGGATACTTAAATAAAAATAATATAAATATAAGGAAAACGAGATTAGAAGCAAATAATTTTGGAAGAATGATAGATTTATTGGATAAAAATGAAATATCATCTAAAATGGCTAAAGAATTATTAAATGAAATAATAGACAAGGGTATGAATATTGAAGAATTGATTAAATTTAGTAATAAAAAAATAATAAATGATAAAGATGAAATAATTTCTATTATTAATACAGTATTAAATAACAATAAGGAGTCAATAGTAGCATATAAAAGTGGTAAAGATAATGTTTTAAAGCATTTAATGGGAGAGGTAATGAAAATAACTAAAGGGCAGATTAATCCTATATTAGCAAATGAATTATTGTTAAAACAATTAAATAGTTTTGAATATTAATACAGATTAAATTAGTGTTTGTGCACCAATGTTAAGGATGCTATAAATACTAATTTGCTTATTGACATACTTTATAGTATAATTATTTTACTAAATGAGGTGAATCTTGCGTGAAATTAATTAAGAAAAATAAGTTTATGATTGTTGTCATTTGTGTTGTTTTAATAATTTTATTAACATCATTTTATTCTATTGTAAGGCTTCTATTTCCTAATTTAGGGGCTCCTGTTTATGGGAATAGATTAGAAAACATTGAAAACAGAATAATTTCAACAGATAAGCAAAAGGAAATCGTTGGCAATTTAAAGCTTAACGATATAGTTGCTGATGCGAATATAGATATTAGAGGATTGTTAATTAATATCATGGTTGATGTAAAAGACGGCACAGATGTCACCATCGCTAAAAATATTGGTGCAAAAGTTTTAAATGAGTTTTCAAATGAGAAAAAAGAATTTTATGATATCCAAATTTTTATTACTAAAGAAGCAGATGAGGAAAACACTTTATATCCAATTATTGGATATAAAAATAAGCTAAGTCCAAACTTTGTATGGACTAATAACTAGTAAGGCGGTAATTATGAAATATAAAAATAAATTTATTATATTCGTTACTATATTAATTATTGTAATTGGGTTAGGTGTTTACTATATTTTAAATAGGAACGAAAGAGATGCAACGTTATCTATATTAGATAAGAAGTGGATTGAAAATAATAAGGATCAAGTTATTGATATTGCAGTTCTTAATAATGTGCCTATTCATGGATATGAAGGTAGTGGGATATTTTTTGAATTTATTAAAAGTTTTGAAGAGTATACAGATATGACTTTTAATAAAGTGCCATATTCTATTGATACCGTTCCTTCATTAGGAGAATATGTATATAAGGTTTTAGATACTAATGTTGATATTAGCCAAAATCAATTATTAGTATATCAAGATTTCTATGTGGTTTTAGGTAAAACAAATAAGAAATTTGATAAGCTAGAAGATATTAATGGATATAATATTGGTGCTCTACAAGAAGATATAACAGTAGTCAGCCATTATTTAACAAATGAAAATAATTTATCATTTAAATCTTACGAAAACAGTACAAAATTGTTTGAGGCACTAAATGCAAATGATGTAAATTTGGTGGCAATACCCTATAATCTATATCTAAATGAAATTGTAGCATCAAATGATTATCATATCGTTTTTCATCTAAATGAAATTAGTAAAAAATATGTTTTACAATTAAGCGATACAAATGAAAAATTAAATGAAATTGTTAAAAAATATCATAATAATTGGGTAGATAATTATTATCAAGATTTATATAATAGATTTCTTTTTGATTTATATGTCTCAAGAATGAATATAGATTCAGTTGCTAAAAATAAATTCAGAGGCAAAAGATATACATATGGTTTAGTAAGAAAACTACCATATGAAATTTTAGTAAATAATGAGTTAGTCGGTATAAATGGCGAATATATCAATTTATTTAAAAATATTACTGGGTTGGAATTTGAATTTGTTGAATATGAAAAATTAGAAGATTTAATTAAGGCTTTTGAAAATGGTAAAATAGATATTGCATTTAATTACTATGATATTCCTTCTAATATTGAAATTATTAATACTATATCTCCATATTATGAAGAATATGTTTTAGTTGGTCACAAAACTAAGAATATGATTGTAAATTCGCTAAAATCGATACAAAATAATAATGTGGCAGTATTAAAAAACAGTTTATTGAGTAGTTATATTAAGGAATATCAAAATATTAATGTAGAAGAGTTTCAAACTAATGATGAATTATTTGGAAATATAAATAAAGATACTCTTATATTAATTGATAGTAATATATATAATTACTATAAGAATAGTAAATTTATTGATTTTAAAGTTTTATATCGCGATAAATTAAATAAAGAGTATACATTTGCTATAAGAAATAGTGAAGATAATGCAACATTTATAACTCTTTATCAAAAGTTTGTAGAATCCCTAAATTATGCTAGCGCATTAAATAATGCCAATATTAAATTAATTGAGAACCCTATAAGACAAAATGTAATACAATTAATATTTAGGTACTTATTGCTAATTATAATCGTTACGTTTTTATTTATAAGATTTACGCTAGCAATATTTATAAAACAAAAGGGTAGAAAACAATTGAAAAAAGAAGAGAAAATAAAATATACTGATATGCTTACTTCATTAAAAAACCGCAATTATTTGAATGATAATATAGCGCTTTGGGAAGATAGCAAGATATATCCGCAAACTATTATTATTGTAGATTTAAATAATGTTAAGTATGTTAATGATAATTATGGTCACGAAGAAGGAGATAATTTAATTAAGAAAGCAGCCTCTATTCTTATTAATACACAACTAGAAAATAGTGAAATTATTAGAACTGACGGCAATGAGTTTTTAATATACTTAGTTGGGTATAATGAGCAGCAAGTTGTTTTATATACTAGAAAATTATACAAAGAATTTAAAAATTTACCACATGAGTTTGGCGCGGCATTAGGCTTTAGTATGATTGAAGATGAAATAAAGACAATAGATGATGCTATAAATGAAGCAACTCTTGATATGAGAACCAATAAAGAGGGTATAAAAAATAATTAAGGCGGTATTTTATGAAAAACAAAATTTTACGATTTATTAAGAGAATATTAATTATTATAAAAAAACCCGAAATGGCTATATTGCCAGGGCAATTAGCCTTTTTCTTTGTGCTATCATTAGTTCCCGCTATCTCTTTAATAGGAATAATAGCATCGTTGTTTTCAATATCTATTGACACAGTAAGCAACTTTTTAAATATATCATTTTCCCCTGATATTAATCATGCTATAACTGATTTGCTGACTGGTAAGGATTTTGATTCCAATATGGCAGTATTTTTACTAATTGCTTTTATTATAGCTTCTAATGGTATGCTTTCTATCGTTAGGATATCTAATATTCTATATAATATCAAAACAGAAAATTATATTAGACTACGCATAAAAGCCTTTTTATTAACATTGATAATTGTAACACTAATGATATTTATTTTATTAGTACCAACCTTTGGTGGTTTTATATTAGATTTAGTTAGAAATAATGGTATTTATAAACCAATAATTGATGAAATTTATCTAATCTATAATTTGTTGAAATGGCCATTTTCTTTTCTATTTATTTATTTTAATATAAAACTAATATACACAATGGCGCCAGATATCAAAATAAGAAGTAAAGAAGTCACATATGGAGCATTATTCACTAGTTTTGTATGGATAGTCGCAACCTTTATTTTTTCCTATTATGTGACCCATTTTGCCAGATATGACATATTTTACGGTAGTTTATCTAATATTATAGCCTTAATGTTTTGGATATACATGTTATGCTACTTCTTTGTATTAGGTATGGCACTTAATGTTAGCAGGGGAGACCTTGATATAACATTAACAAATATTTCTAAATAAAATAAAAAGATTTGGCAATATTATAAAGGAGTACATAATATGTACTCTAATACAGACTACACCAATAATTAAGTCTCCTTAATTTTTAAATGGGTCTGTTTATAGACAAAGTGGTTTAAAACACCACTTTTTGATTTGAAAATATCTTTAAAACATGTTATTATTGATTTATTACATAATGAGGTGGAAAATGATAAATATTCTAAAAAAAATTAAATATCGCAAATTAATCAATCTAAAGAATAAGTGTCTTTCTTATTTAAAACAATCAATTGAATATCTTAAGAATGACACCATATTTATTTATTTTTTAATTGGTGCATTATCAAGCTCAACACTACTCAGATTTTTGACAGTAAGAAATTATTTCGAAATCAGGCCTATTATAGGAGACATTATATTTATAATGTTAATAGGGATGTTATCTTATACTGTTAAACAAAAGAGGCGTTTTAATTTTTTTCTAATATGGTCAATAATTATAGCAATTATTGCTTTTATTAATTCAGTATATTATACATTTTATAATTCCTTTGTATCCGTATCTTTGCTATCTACTTCTATATTTGTCATTGAAGTAGGCGATGCTGTTGTAAAAAATGTAATAAGTCCTAAAGATATTCTCTTTTTTAGTTTTCCTATAATATTTTTTATAATAAACACTAAAAAATTCAGATCTATTTTTTATAAAAAGCAATTATTTATAATGGAGGGTAAAAGAGCAATATTAAACATGTTAGTAATTGTAACATTAATATTTATTGCTTTTACATCAAGCCTAACACCTGTCGATTATAGTAGATTCAATAAACAATGGAATAGAGAATTTTTGGTTACTAGATTTGGTCTTTATATTTATCAACTTAATGATATAATAAAAAGCATTGAACCACAAATAAATACTATGTTTGGATATGACCGAGCAGTTCGTTACTTTAGAGAATTTTATGCTGAAAGACAAAATCAGGAACCAATTAAAAATAAGTATACTAATATATTTAAAGGAAAAAATATAATAGCTATTCATGCTGAAAGCGTTCAATCTTTCGCTATGGGATTAAAATTTAATGGGTTAGAAGTAACACCTAATTTAAATAGAATCGCCAAAGAGGGAATACATTTCACTAATTTTTATACTCAAGTAGGAGTAGGAACTAGTAGCGATACTGAATTCACCTTAAATACATCTTTATTGCCTGTAAGCAATGGTACTGTTTTTGTTAGTTATTGGGATAGAGAATTTGTAACAATACCAAAATTATTAAATGAACTAGGCTATTATAGTTTTAGCATGCATGGTAATAATGGAACCTTTTGGAATAGATTGGTTATGCATGAAGAAATGGGTTACGATAAATTTTATCATAAATCTAGTTTTGTAATTGATGAAGAAATTGGATTAGGGCTATCGGACAAGTCATTTTTTAGACAATCAATACCTATTATAAAAAGCATTGTAGATGAACAAAAAAAACCATTTTATGCCACTATGATAATGTTAACTAATCATACTCCATTTGATGAAGTAGATAAATATGGATATTTTCCGGTTGATTATAAAGTAGGAGATGTGAGTTATCCATATATGGAAGGCACTATTATGGGCCGATATTTAAAAGCTGTACGTTATGCTGATGCTGCTATAGGAGAGTTTATTAGTGGTTTAGATGCTGCAGGACTATTAGAAAATACAGTTGTTGTTATTTATGGAGACCATGATGCTAGATTGCCTAGAAATGATTTTGTAAGATTATATAATTATGATTATACGATTGATGGAATCATGTCTGAAGAAGATCCAAGGTATAAAAAAGTAGATTTCTATCAATATGAATTAGATCGTAAGGTTCCATTTATAATATGGACTAAAGATACTAAATTTAATAAAAAAGTTAATACTGTAATGGGAATGGCCGATGTTTTACCAACTTTAGGAAATATGTTTGGATTCTATAGCCCTTATCAACTAGGTAATGATATATTTAATTTAAGAAATAATATTGTAGTCTTTCCAAATAGTAACTGGCTTACTAACAATGTTTATTACAATAGTCAAAAAAGAGAATATAAAATACTTAAGGATAAGCCACTTTCAGAAGATTATATTACTAAACATAGCGAACTAGCGGATAGTTTATTAGAAGTATCTAATTCTATTATATTATATGATTTAATCAGAAGAGAAAGAGAATTAGAAATCTTTTTAAAAGAGAATCAATAATGAGGGATATTATTATGAACAAGAAAGTTAAAATATTAATTTTACCACTATTAGCAATTATAGTTGGTATTGCTATATATATGATATTTTTAAGTAAAGAATCCAATAGAAAAGAACCCAAAATAGAAGAACCAAAGATAATAAACGAAATAATTGGTTTTGATTATAAATTAGATGAAAATAAAAGTAAATATTATAAAGATTTATTTGTTGAATTAAAAGAAGTGTTATCTAAAGAGGAAATAAATAAAGAAAATTACGCGCGTCTTATTTCTAAATTATTTATTATTGATTTTTATACTCTAGCTGATAAAATTACTAGAAATGATATAGGGGGAACTATGTTTATCCATAGTTCTATCAAAGATAATTTTATTTTAAAAGCTAAGGATACAATATACAAATATGTTGAAAATAATATATATGGAGATAGACAGCAGAAACTACCTAGGGTAGTAAGTGTAGAAATTTTAGATGTTAAACAAAAATCATTTACTTATTTAAATAAGAAAGACCCCAAAGCATATGAAATTACTTTAAGTTGGACATATGAAGAAGATTTAGGATATGAGACTAATGCTAAAATTATATTAGTTAATGAAGAAAATAAATTATTTATAGTACAAATGGATTAGGAAGTACTAATTAAAAGTACTTTTTAGTTTGCCCAAAATTAACTTGAATCATTAATATAAATTATATATAATTAAGGTATAGAAAATAAGCGGAGGTTTTATATGAATAAAAAAGGCTTCACTTTAGTAGAGTTACT
>DBNY01000029.1 GCA_002299475.1 Caryophanales bacterium UBA660
GCTAGTAACTCGACTAAAGTGAAACCTTTCTTATTCATGCAACAACTCCTTCTACCACATTTCACTACTTAATAGATTTAATATATTCCTTTATTTCTTTTATTTTATCCTCTTTTAAAAAACGACACTTAACTATAATATCAGCATCTTTTAAAGATACTTCCGCCAACATTTGACAAGTTCCAAAACCACAAGCATTACAATTATATCCGGGTAACATCAATGAAATATTTTTAACATCTTGATTACTTTTATTAATATATTGATAAGCAACACTTAAAAGAATGCCCATAATTAACGAAGTTAATGTAATAACAATAATACCTGCCATTTTATAACCTCTTTCCACATGAATTTAAACATTGACTACACTTATTTGGCTTAACTTTATAATTTAACTTAAACAAGCCAATTGTAATACTAAATATTATTATAATTAATATAATGTCTATCATATTAAAACCCAACATATCTAATAAATAATAATGACATAATACTAGCACATACTAGCGCTATTGGTATGCCTTTAAACCCTTCAGGTATTGGACTTTCTTCTAAACGAATTCTGATATTAGAAAATATATATAATACTAACATATAACCAATACTACTACCAATTGCAAATATTAATGTCTCTATAAATGTATAATTATAATTTCTACTTAATAGCACAACTCCTAATATAGCACAATTAGTTGTTATTAATGGCAAATATATACCAAACATTTCATGTGTTTTTGGGAAATATTTTCTAATAAACATTTCTAACAATTGTACTAACGATGCAATTATTAATATAAATAATATAGTCCTAAGATATTCAATATCTAATGGCACTAATATATAATTATGTAATATATAAGTAATAATACTAGCAATAACCATAACTATTGTTATACTTATTCCCATACTAATAGCGCCATCTTCCTTATTAGAAATGCCTAAGAACGGACACAATCCTAAAAATCTAGTTAGTATAACATTTTCAATTAATATACTAGATATTAACAGCGAAATTAAATTCATTTATTACCCCTCCTATTTATTTTAATAGTATTAATAATTCCAATTAGCAAACCCAAAGATAAAAATGCTCCAGCTGGTGTTCTAAACACACTCATAGGAAATACATTATTTTTTGGTAGTACCTGATATATCATTTCTACATTAGTTAATTTTGAAAGATTATCTATAATAGTAATTGTATTATTACCTAGTATTTCTCTTATACCACCTAATACTATTAATGCTATTAAAAAGCCTATTCCAAAACCTAAGCCATCAAGCAAACTATTAAATACCTTTTCTTTTGAAGCAAACCCTATCGCCCTACCTAGCACAATACAATTAACAACAATTAATGGTATATAAATTCCTATTGTAGTATATATGATAGGAGTATATGCATTAAGCAGTAATTCAACTATTGTAACAAAAGTAGCTATAATTAATATGTAAGTTGGAATTCTCACTTGTTCTGGCACGATATTTTTAATAATTGAAATAATAGTATTAGTAAAAAATAATACAAACATAACCGAAAGGCCCATAACAATGGCATTTTCAACACTTGTAGTAACTGCAAGGACTGGGCATAAACCAAGCAGTAAGACAAAAATTGGATTTTCAATAAATATCCCTTTGAAAAGATGCTTTTTCATATCAAACCTCTTTCAACTATTATTTTGATTAGGGGTTCAGTTAATTGATTTACCAAATATAGTAATAGTGAACAAATAAATCCCACTAATGTTAATATTAAAATAGGTCTTAAAATTTCTTTTTTCACACTATCCCCTACCTTTTCTTATTATAATCAGCAAGTACTTTACGAACTAATTCTTTTAAAGAATTAGAAGTAAATGTTGCACCACTTATTGTATCTAAATCATCTAATTTTTTTTGATTATCAATAATCGCCGTTAAATAATTGTTATTTTCTATTTGACTCCAAACATCTTCTTTTTGTTCAATAATATTAATTTCTATTACCTCATTAATATCATTATTTATAATTACTTCTGCTTCTATTAGTCCATGATATGCCTTGTGTGTAACAGTATAAATAGTTTTATTATCTTCATAAATAATATTGATTATATTAAATTTTTTATCATCTACTTCATCTGTCCTACCAATCGTATTTGCTATATATAATGTTATTATGCTTATGGCAGCAAGTAAAACAAGAATTGAAATTAATCCTCTCTTAAAATTAAATCTAACTGTTGCGCCAATTTTATCAATAATAAAAACAAACATATTTAAAGTTAAAATAGCAGTAAGTACTCCTTCAGGATATATTGTTAAAAAACGAAATACTACTGTTAATAAGCCCAAACATAAAGCATATATAACTTGTCCAAAAGAAGTAGTAGGACTTGTAACAGGATCTGTAGCCATGAAAATAGCACCAAACATTAATCCGCCACTAAAAATATGAAATAAAGGATACCATAAACCAAGATTGTTATAATAACCAATAAAAGCAGTTAAAACAAATACCGTTATTATATATATAGTAGGAATACGCCATTTAATTACTTTAGTAATAAGAAGGTACATAAAGCCTAGTAAACATAATAATACACTAGTTTCTCCCATTGTTCCTGGAATAAAACCAAGAAAAAAATCCCACAAATCACCAAAAGAGGATACAATATTAGAATATGAATTAATATAATTTAAACTCTTAAGATTAGTAAGTGGCGTAGCATGTGCAATAGTATCAATTTCCATTTTATTTAAATATCCACCATTAGATATAATATTTGAATAGTAAGTGCTATATATAAATAATGCCCCTATTAAAGCAGGATTAAAGATATTATAACCAAAACCACCAAATAACATTTTACCAATAATTGTTGCAAAAACACACCCAACTATGAGTATTGAAAATGGCGTATTAACGGGAATAATAAGTGCCAAAAATAAACCAGGAAAAATGGCAAATGAATATCTCAATGCACTAAATAGTTCTTGCTTATCTTTTTTCTTTAACACAAAATAATAAAATAATGCTTCACTACTAAGTGATGTTAACATACCTATTATTATTAATATTATTGGCCTAAAAGCAGCAAATATAGTTCCATATCCATTAAAATATGGTAAAAATCCATTTTTATAACTAGAAAAAATAATTATAGGTAACAAAGCAATAAATAAGTGAACCATCATTTTAGAAGTATTATAACTACTTTTAATATGTGGACCATTATCAACATAATACATTTTCATAATTCAACTCCCACTTAATTTAGCTTTTCTAACATAATTTCTAACAGCAATCTTAGAAGGACATATATATGAACACAACCCACAATCAATGCACTTCTTTGGATTTAAATACTTCAACGCTTCTTTATTATTTATTGCATTTTTTATTAATACTGGCGATAAATCAACTGGACAAACTTCGATACATTTACCACAACGCATACAATTAATTAAAGGATGATTTTTATCATTTTCAATTATCAAAATACAATTCAAATTTTTACTTACTACTGCTTTATCAGAAGCAATACTAACACCCATCATAGGACCACCAGCTATTAATTTAACATCTTCTCCAGCTTCTATCCCATTTATAAAATCTAATATATCTTTAAAAGACGAACCAATTTTAACAACTATATTTTGAGGTTTCATTACTTTTTCACCAGTTACTGTAATGATTTTTTCAATTAATGGTTTATTATATTTTAATGCTTCATAAATAGCATATATAGTAGATACATTGTTAACTACAATACCCTTTTCAATTGGGATTTTATCATAATCTACATTTAAAACTTGTTTAATCAATTTCTTTTCCCAACCATTAGGATACAAATCATCAACAATCGCTATTTCAATTTTAGGATAGGTTCCTATATATTTTTTAAACTCATCCACAATATCTAGATTATATGATTTAATAGCAATAATGCCTTTTGAAGCATCATTGATTTCTATAATAGCATCTAAGCTGTCAAGTATTTCTTCTGTTTTCTCTCTCATTAAAACATAATCAGTTGTAATATAAGGTTCACACTCCACAGCATTAACTAAAACAATATCAATTGGCAAATTTGTATCGTATTTAATATAAGTAGGAAATCCACTTCCGCCCAATCCAACAATGCCACAATTTTTTAACAAATCAACAAATTCCTTTTTTGTATAATCAGTTATTTTCTGCTTATATACTTTTTTATCTATAACTTTTTCTTTAAAATCATTTTCAACAATAACACAATTAACTTCATTGCCATCTAAATAAAAATGCTTTTCAATTCCTATAACTTTTCCACTAACACTTGAGTGAATAGGCATATTAAATTGATCATTACTTATTCCAATAACACTTCCTTTATATACTAAATCTCCTTCTTTGACCAAACAATCACAATCTAAATTATTATAATTTACCAAAGGAATATATAAATAATTAGGCTTAATAAACTCTAATATTTCACTTTGTATAGACATTTTTTTATTACTAGGAAGATTAATTCCAACCATTATAATCAACTCCTATTCTGCTATCTCAATTATAACATTTCTACTATAAAAGAAAAAGAAAATCCTATCATTTTCTTCTTAATATATTAATTAATATAGACTTATATCTTAATCATAATATTTTCCAACTGTAAATAAATTTTTCTTATTTAAAATTCTAATAATCAGTTTTTCGAATAAACGATTCAACTCGGTAATTTTAATATCTTTTTTACTAATAGGATTTACTAAAATAGTTTTGATACCCATTATATTTCCACCTAATATATCAGTTAAAAACTGATCACCAATACAAGCAATTTCGCATTCTTTATATCCAAATTCCTTAATTATTTTCAAATATTTCCATCGCAAAGGCTTAAATGACTTATCACTACAATCTACTTCTAATTCTTCCTTAAAAGGCTCTAATCTTTTTCTTGAATTATTAGAAAAAATAATAACTTTAAAACCTAATTCCCTTAAATTATTAATTAACTCTTTTACTTTAAAAGTAGGTTTTTTAACATGACTAGGCACAAGCGTATTGTCTAAATCAATTAACAAACATCTGATACCATCTTTCAATAATTTTTTATAATCAATCGTATATATACTTTTTTGATACATATCAGGTATAAAATAATCCATATCACAGCACCTCTTATGTGTTTATTATACATTCTTTTTTATATTTTTAAAACAAAATAATACTAAACCTATTTATTTTCTGTATTTAGCTATGTCACTTACAACCCTAATGTTACTGTTAACCATTCCCATCCAACAAGTATATGATATATCACCTATTTTAGTTGGTGTAAATTTTATTAAATTGTCACCATTTTTTAAATCTTGTTTTATTTCTAATGCAGGTATCATAATGGAATTAGTACATCCAAAATATTCAATATTTTCAACTTTAATATTAAAAACAACAGGAATGTTTTTTTGAACCAAGATAGGTGTATAGCCTCGAAAATTTAATTCAATCTCTACATATTGATATCCATCTCTTAGTTCGGCAATTGCATAATCATCATAATTTTCTTGAATAAAAATATTGGCGAATATATTAGTTATACTAATCCCTAAATATGATAATGCTCGTCCAAACATTAATAAAGACAACATAATAATTAATACAGAACTAATTCGTTTAATAATAACATTATACTTTCCTTTTAATTTGCTAAATATTAATCCAAAAGTTAACACTAAAGGAACAGTCCCGAGAGCAAATAAAAACATTGATAAAGCTCCTAAAACTATTGAGCCTGTAGAAAGTGCATATAATTGCATAGTTTGTAAAGGCCCACAAGGCATTATACCATTCAATAATCCCACAGTTAACGGAGCATTAACCTTATTATAATTAATTTTATTCTTAAATGGTAATTTAGGTAAAAATTTATATAAACCATTTGGTAACCAGCGTAACATAGCAAGTCCCATCATAAACATTAGAATAGATGCTGTCAATATTATTAAACCTTGGATTTGATGATTAAATGATAGAACTGAACCAATTCCACCAACAATAGCACCAGTTAATGTATATGATATAATTCGTCCTATATTATATAAGATAGGACCCATAATAGATGCTTTAGCATCTTTACTAACTGATACCGCTAAATTTATTGAGCCACACATTCCTATGCAGTGTATGCTAGTCATTAATCCAATTAAAAACAACATAATTAAAGGCGTAGAATTATCAACAGTGGGAAGAAAATTTAAAAAATCATATCCGAAGATAACACCAACTATTAAATATATAACAATTAATCCACCGAAGATGGGAAGAATATCCCAAAATCTTTCCTTATTATTTTTATTATCCTTGTCCTTCTTTACTCCCTTATAAATATAGCCCAAATCTATTATTTTACTCTTAATAACATCATCATCAAATTTATTTTGTTGATAATATATATCAATTAAACCACTATTTAAATGAACTTTAATGTCTATAATATTTTTTATTTTCTTTAGTGTATTCTCAATTTTGTTGACACAAGCATTACATGTCAAGCCTTCAACAATAATAACTACTTTCTTCATAATACATCCCTTATCTATTTAATTTTTCAACCGTTTTGATTATTTCATCAACAAGTTCATCATCACTCTTTTTCAGACGACTTAAAACACAAGTTCTTAAATGATTTTTCATAATAGTAAACCCCAAACTTTTAAGTGATTGACTAGCAGCCACAATTTGAATTAAAACATCATCACAACATCTTGATTCTTCTATCATTTGTTTAATACCATTAATTTGACCATTTACTCTATTAAGATGATAGATTAAATTATCCACTTCTTTTTTATCACGCAATTTTATTCCATCAATTATTACCTTGTTTTCCATAAATCATCTCCTGCTTAATTATATACCCCGTGTAGGTATGTGTCAATAAATAAAATATTAATTATTTTTTGCCATTTCGTCTAACTAATGATGCCTTAATTATCACATTATTACCATATTTTTCTTTCAATTTAGTAATTATTTTTTCTAACTTACTCTGTTTTTCTCTTTCTTTGAAATCTTCAAATATTGACAGTTGATAATTATCCTTACTTACTAATTGATCAACTCTTATTCCAATTAATCTAATAGGTTCAAGGTTCCACATTTCATTAAATAATCTTTTTGATATTTGAAATATCTCATCCGGCATATCAGTGGCATTCTTTAATTTAGTTTGATGCGTATAATTATTAAAAAATTTATCTCTTAATATAACAGCAACAACATATGTATATTTATTTTGGCCCCGTAATGCCATAGTAATTTTTTCAGCAATAGACTGTAATATTTTGTATAATTCTTCTTTTTCTATTAAATCACGCTCTAGTGTAGTTGAATGACTAATACCTTTTTGACAAACTTCATCATATTTCATAATTGAATTATCAATTCCATTAGCCATATCAATCATCTTAGTAGTTTGTTTCTTAAAATATTTATATAATTCATTCGGCTTAAAATTAGCCAAATCACCAATAGTATTAATATTTATCACTTTTAATTTTTCACTTGTTTTTTCACCAACGCCATACAATTCATCAATTGGTAAAATCCACATTTTATCCTTTATTTCGTCTTCATATAAAGTATGCACTTTATCAGGTTTAGAAAAGTTAGAGGCCATTTTAGCACAAAGTTTATTATTAGCAATTCCAATATTAACTGTAAAGCCTAATTTTTGTTTAATTATATTCTTTAGTTTATATGCAAACATTATTTCATTCCCATATAAATTTTTAACTTTCCCATAATCAACATAACATTCATCAATTGATACTATCTCAACATCAGATGTAAATTCACTAATTAATTCAAATAACTTCCCTGACATCTTTTCATATAAATCATGATTGGGCGGATAAACTTTCAAGTTTGAACACTTTCTTCTAGCATTAAATAAACTCTCGCCCGTAATAACTCCTTTTTTTTTAGCTTCTATACTTCTTGCTAAAACCACACCACATCTTTTCGTTTCATCGCCCGCTATTACAGCACATTCTTCTCTTATATCAACCTTACTTCCTTTATTCAACAGTTCAACCGCACTCCAGGATAAAAATGCATTATTAACATCAATATGAAAAATAATATTACTCATAATCATCGTGTAAAATCACTCCTTTTATTAATAATATAACTTTATTGTTTTTTAACTCTTCTTCAAATTATATTTTCAATAAGAATATCAACTATATTATCTATAATTTAAAATTAGAAAATTTATCTCACTTAAGAACTATTATAACTTTAATACTTTTCCTTGGCAATTATTTTAAATTAACATCTATTAAATTTAAGACGCTATATAAAAATTATAATTCGTTTTCAAATGGAAAATTATTACTAAATACAAATGCCGAAATTAACCAAGTAGATGCTGTTTTTTTAAAATAATCTATACACCTTAAATTACAAAACAAGACATTATTATTTATATTTCTTCATATAAATTTAGCAGGATGTGAAAAAAATGTTTTACTTAATAATTAATTTTTTACAAACACTATCTTTTTTTACCGCTTCCTACTCTAATAATTTATTCCCAGAGCCACTTGATAAAGAAGAAGAAAAGAAGTTAATCAAAATGATGCGTCTCGGAGATGCAATGGCACGTAATAAACTCATTGAACATAATCTGCGATTAGTTGCGCATATTGTAAAAAAGTTTGATAAACACAAAAATGATGTTGACGATTTAATTAGCATCGGAATAATTGGTTTAATTAAAGGAATAGATTCATTTTCCATAAGACATGGTACTAGAATAACTACCTATTGCGCAAGGTGTATTGAAAACGAAATACTAATGCACTTTAGAAGCAATAAGAAGAATAACAAAAATCTTAGCATTAATGAACCTATAGGTTTCGATAAAGATGGTAATGAGATATCATTTATTGATGTTATAAAAACACCTGCTCCTGATTTTAATGAAGAAATACATATTAAAAATAATATTAATTTATTAAAAAAATATATGGACGTTTTAAACAATAGAGAAAAAGAAATATTAATTAATAGATATGGCTTAAATAATCAAAATGAATTAACCCAAAAAGAAATAGCTAGTAAATTAAACATATCAAGAAGTTATGTCTCCAGAATTGAAAAACGTGCCTTAACAAAAATATTAAAGGAATTTATTAAAAACAAGAATCATCCGTTTTGATTTTAAAAAACAAGATAAAATTAATAATTATAGCGAATAATTTTATTATCTTTCTATATTATTATTTTGCTTAAAACTCAAACCTCTAAATCATTTAAAGATCATATTTAAGAAAAATAATAATCTATGAATATCAAAATGTAAATTATTTATTATAATAAATCTTATGCTTATCTTTATGGAATAAATGTAATTGTAACATGACCATTACCTATATGCCCAATTTGAGTGCCACCTGCTGGCGTAGGCATTGAAGAATTACCATTAATCATGTTAGTATTATTAAATACAAAGCCTGAAAAATGATTAGGTTGTCCGGTGTGTATGCCACTCAAATTAATTGCATTACATCCAGAATGACCAGATATAAATGATGATCCGCCACCTGCACCATTTCCAGAGCCACCTGTCCTGGTGCCCCCACCAGCGCCTCCACCGTAATATCCGCCACCGCCTCCACCAGCGCCGGCGCCATCAGAAACTGAATCATTTGAGCCGCCTATACCAAAAGAACCAGAATGCGGTGTCCCAGTTGCTGAAAAAATATTGTTACCTGCTAATCCGCCTGCTGTTTGGCTTCCACCTCTACCATATTGTCCAACATCACCATGACCCGAAAAATAACTCCCATCTGTACCTATTAGTCCGCCACCACTACTACCTACACCACTATTATTATAACCACCTATTCCCGAACCTCCACCACCGGCCGCAACAATAATTCTCGAACGCAAAGATGCTAGATCATTCCAGTTACCACCAGTTAATCTAACATCCGTTGCACCACCACCACTATGACTACCATTATTAAGGCCGCCATAACCGCCACCATTATATTTTGTTGTTCTCACATTATTACCAGCTTCCCCTACGTATATGTGTAAAATTGTGTCTCTTGATAAAGTTATGTTGCCCCTTACATATCCGCCTTTGCTATTATTTGGAAACCCTCCATCTTGCCCTCCTTGAGCACCCCATAATTCTATTCTATAAGAACCGGTTGCTGGAACTATCCAACTTTGTGCCGAACCTGTAAAAGCAAATGTATATAC
>DBNY01000019.1 GCA_002299475.1 Caryophanales bacterium UBA660
AATTATACCAATTACTATGAATAATAATATTTTTTTATCCATAAATTTATTTTTAATTAAGTTATAAAATAATTTCATTATTTTTCTTCCCTTACTAAATATATAGGTCTTTTTTTAGTTTCTAAATAAATTTTTGAGATGTACTCTCCTATTATACCAAGTGACAATAATTGAATACTACTTAAAAATAAAATTAATATTACTAATGTTGGATATCCCTGAACAGTTTCGCCGTAAATAATAGTTTTAAATATTACATATATCATATATACGATACTTAATAGTGCTGTTATCATACCCATTATGGTAGCAAATTTAAGTGGCATTGAAGTAAATGAAGTAATACCTTCTGTTGCATATTTAAACAAACTATAGAAATTCCATGATGATTGACCAGCTATTCTTTTATTGTTTTCAACATCTATGACCCTTCTATTAAAACCTATCCAGCCATATATACCCTTAGTAAAACGATTATATTCGGACATCGATAAAATAGCTTCTACTACTATTTTATTTAACATACAATAATCTTGAAGTCCATAAACCATTGATGTATTACTAAACATATTAAAGACTCTATAGAAGGTATTTGATAAAAACGATCTAAATGAGCTCTCCCCTTCTCGATTAATTCTTCTAGTTATTACGTAGTCGTAATTTTCAGTTTTTATCAATTGATACATCAATAAAATTTTAGATGGGTCGTGTTGTAAATCGGCGTCTATTATAACGACATAATCACTATTACTTTTTTTAAGACCAGCATAGATAGCAGCTTCTTTTCCAAAATTCCTAGAAAAACTAATATATGATATGTTGCCATTTTTTATTAGTTTTTTAATTTCAGTAAGTGTATTATCTTTAGAACCATCATCGACAAATATAAAACTATATTTTAAATCGGTTTTATCTAATACTTTTTTTGTTTCATTATAAAATATTTTAATCATTTTTTCTTCATTATAACAAGGCACTATTATTTCAATTGTTTTCATTACTAACACATCCTTTTATTTTTTTATAATCTATTAATAGTATACGAAATAATAAAACAATCCCAATTATTGTCATTATTTTTCCAATATTATATCCAGGGGCGATATATTCTAATTCAATAATATGACTTCCTTTTGAAATTGGAAACCCTATAAAACCAGCATTAACTTTTTCATAATCTATTAATTTATTGTTAACCTTAATGTTAAACCCCTTATCATATGGAATAGTAAAAGTGAACCATCCATCTTCTGTTACATCAATATTACCCTTTAAATAATTAGTTGTCATATTGCTTCTTTTAACATTTAATTTATCAATATTATTAACACTATTTTCAATGTAATCGTAATTTAAAGTATAAAATTTAATATTATTTATTTCATATATTCCTTTGTGAAAATTTATTTCCAATTTATCTATAATGCCGCTACTTGATGATATAGCATAATTAAACATATTGTTATTATTATAATAATGGGATGTTCTGCAAGATAAAGTATTATTTACTGTATTTATCCCTATCATTAACTTAGCACGATTGCCACATTCTATTTCATTTAAAATATCAAATTCAATAAATAACACCTTATTTATAATTGGCTCTTTTAAATAAATAGTCATTTTAGTATTTTCTTCTGCTACTATTTCATATTTATTATTTATTTTTTTAATATGCAAATTATTTGGAATATCTACATTATCAATATCTAAACTGTAATCATTTATTTTCGTTTCATATGAATTATTAGTAAATTCATTATTAATGACAATATAATTTAATAGTGCTTCTTGCCTTTTAGGATAGCTTAATTTTATGTATTCATTATAACTTAAAATATTATTATTACTAAATCCAATTGGAAATACATTATCATTTTTATATATTGCAATATCATTATTGTTTTTAATATTTGTGTACCCTATTCCTTCTTTATTTCTATGTGATGCAATATATTTAACACCCATTAAGGTATTAAATAATACATTATTAGTATTTAAAAATGGGCTATGTGCAGTAGAAGAATGAGATATGTTAAATTCATTACGCAAAAAATTATAATACTCATATGAATAATTTGATGAATATATGCTAGTAGTATTGAAGGACATATCATAAATCGTATTTGGGGTATAATATGTTGAAAACACTAAATTATTAAATCGATAGAATGAATCTTCATTTTTTAGCGTATTTTTTATCATGGTTACTAATTCTTTAGAACCTGATCTAGAATTATAAAAATCTCTAGTTAAAAAGTGTTCTTTTCTGCTCTCCATTGATGATGAAATAATCATAATTAATAAAAACACAAATATAATATATGATTTTTTTTGTTGAGTTAATATAATAAATATTAATGCTATTAGGGTAATAATTAAATCAAATAATAATATTGTAAAATTAAAAAACTTAAAGTAATATTCAAAAAAAATTAATGGCACTATTAGACATATTATAATTATTATTGTTTTAGATTTATAATTTTTTAGATTGTCGAAAGTATATGCTAATAATAGGCCGAATAATGGTATAAATGGGATTAATGCTTTTGGTCTAAGATATAGTGTGCCATTTAAAATATATATAAATAATGGAACGGATACGACAAATAGTAAGGTAATGCTCATAAATTTTATTGCTTTATTTGTGCTGTTTAAATTGATAAATAAGGCGATTATAAATATAAATATTAATCCTAAGTTGTAAGGGCTATAAAGTATATAACCGGGGTTAAAAACGGGTATAATTAAGTCTAGTATATTAATTGTATTTATACTAGAAGCTCTATTGCTAATTATACTGATAAAAGTAGGAATAATTAAGATTGAACTAATTAAGATTCCTATAATATACATATTAAATATTTTAAAACCATATTTAATAACTTCTGGATATCTAATCTTTTCATTAGTCAAAATATATTTATACATAGCATAGATAAAAAAAACAGCACTAAAACCAGGTGCATAAAAAAAATTAGTTAAAATTGCTAGTGTAACACTGATAATAAATAATGTTCTAATATTTTTTTTAAAAAAGTAATCAATCCCTATTAAACCAATTATCATAAATGGTATATATGATATAAACATATAATGTCTATGAACATGAAATGAAATAGGTCCAGAAAACATAATTATTAAACTAACACAAAGTGATGTCATCTTAGAATAATTATTTTTCAAAAGCCAGTAATGCATTAAGAAACCAGTAAATATAAATGACATGAATCCTAATAATGAAATGTAATCTACCATTTGAATAAAAGGAAACAAAAAGGAAAGCATTATCAGCGGATTTAACAAACCATGATAAGCAAAGTTGTAAAAGTTTTGGCCAGCACCGATATGAAAAGAAAATTGGGGTAAAATTATATTATACTCATAAAATAAATCTCTAAAATATTGAGCAAAGGCAACATGTTGATTAACCCAATCCATAGTGCTGCCTAATATATATCCATCAAATATAATTTGGAAATATGTTATACCAATAATAATAAATAAACAAAAAATAATACTATAATATTTAATTTGACTATATTTATTACTATTATTTTTTTTCTCCATAAAACCCTCAAATAATTAAGAAAATTAACGTTATTTTCTTATAGTATTATTTTATCTTTCTTTCTGCCTTTTTAATGTATGATAATTTATTTATTTCAGTAAAAAACTTATTTAATAGATCGACATTTTCAACTAATATTATCATATTGTAAACAATTATATTATTTTTATTTTTAGTATTTATACTAGCTATTGATATATTTAACAAACCACTTATAGCTACAATATCCACTAAGGTTTTATCTCTTTCCATAGTTTCTATAACAATATTAGTAGGTAGTTTTTGAATTATATTATTATTCCAATATATATTAATTTTTCTATCATCTTCTTTATTAATATTAGAACAATTAACTTTATGGGCCATTATCCCACTACCTTTAGATATATAACCAATTACGTTGTCTCCTACTATTGGCATACAACATTTGGCTAAATTTATTTTTATTGAATCGATGCCGTCAACTAATAATAAATCTTTAGTATTTTGCAATTTAATTAGATCTGTTTTATCTTTATACAATTGGTTATCTAAAGTGTCATTTTTAGTAATTAAATTAATTATATAACCAGGGGTATTACTATTATTACTAAGTGAACAATATAATTCATCGCTATTATTTATTTTTAATTTAAGTAATATTTCTTCAATATTTTTGTCGTTTATAATATCTTTGAAAGATAATTTTCTTTTTCGCAATTCTTTTTCTAATAATTCTTTACCTTTATTAATATCATCTTGTTTATCTATACGACTAAAAAAGGTTTTAATTTTACTTTTTGTTTGGGCACATTTAGCTATTTTAAGCCATTCTTTTTTAGGGCCTGTACTATTTTTATTAATAGTAATTTTAACAACATCCCCGTCTTTTAATTTATATCCTAATGGTACAATACTATTATTAACAATAGCACCAACCATTTTTTCACCTATTTCACTATGAACCTTGTAAGCAAAATCGATTGTAGTGCTTCCATATGGTAATTCTATTACGTCCCCTTTTGGAGTAAAAACATAAATATTATCTTTAATAATAGTGTCTTTTACAGTTGTAACAAATTCCTCAGTTGATGTATTTTCTTTACTTATATCCATTATAGCTCTGAATAATTCAAACTTTTTATCAACATTATTTTTCTTTGAATTATCTTTGGCATTTTCTTTATAAGACCAATGAGCGGCAAATCCATACTCAGCAATTTTATCCATTTCATGAGTTCTAATTTGAATTTCATATAATATTCCGTCTACTCCAAATACAGTTGTGTGAAGCGATTGATACATGTTTGATTTAGGCATTGCAATCATATCTTTAAAACGTTTAGCAATGGGTTTGTATTTTGAATGAAGTAGGCCTAATACCAAATAACAATCTTGTTCATTATTAGTAACAATTCGTAAAGCATATAAATCATAAATATCACTGAATGGTCTACCCTTATCTAATTTTTTATATATGCTATATATACTTTTAGCCCTACCCTTAATATAATGTTTAATATTGTTTTGATTTAAAAGATTACTTAAATCATTTAACATTTTATTTACAGTTTCTTCACGCTCTGCTTTAGTTTTAAAAAGTTTAGATTCAATATCTTTATATACATCAGGTCTTAAATATTTTAACGATAAATCTTCTAGTTCACTTTTGATATGGTATATACCAAGACGATGGGCAATTGGAGTAAATATCTTTAGTGTCTCTTTAGCTCTTATTTTTTGCGTTTCATCGGTTAAGTGGACTAAATTTCTCATATCATATAATCTTTCGGCCAACATTATAATAATGACTCTGATATCTTCACTAATCCCAATTAATATTTTTTTATAATAATCGATATTAATCATTTTACTAGTTGAAAAGTGAATTTTACCTATTTTTAATAAGCCCTCTAATACTATGGCAACTTCTTGTCCAAACTCATCTCTTATTTTTTCAATCATACTATTATCTTTGTCGATAACTTGATGCAGTAAAGCCGCTGATAATGTAACATCGTCTGCATAAATATCTGTTAGTATTAAGGTAACGGAATAGGAACGTTTTATTATATTTTCATCATAATTATTAATAAAATCAATTACTTTTGTAATTAAACTAATACTTTTATCATTTTTAATATAAGTATTTATTTTTTTTATTAATTCATGTTGGTTATCCATAATACCCACATATAATCTATTTTATGCTCAAGTGAACCATAAAATAAATTCCCTTCTATTTATTAATACCTTTTACTTCTAGTTCATTGATTTCGTCATCTATATTATCAAGCCATCTTCTACCTTTAGTAACTCCTTTATTAATATTTCTTAGTTCTAATAATATCCATAACTGACTAGCAATATAAATGGAAGAATATGTACCAGCAACTAACCCAACGAATAATGCTAAATTAAAATTAATAATAGCACGCGAACCAAATAACATCATTGCCATTACTGGTAATAAGGTTGTAGCAGTTGTATATAGTGATCTTAATAATGTTTGTCTTAAACTTTCATTAACTAGTTTGGTTAATTCCTCTTTTGTTTTAACACTGCCATTAAACATGGTATCAACATTTTCTCTTATTCTATCAAATGTAACAATTGTATCATTGATAGAATATCCAATAATAGTTAAAAGAGCTGCAAGAAACATAGTAGATATTTCTATTCTAAATATACTAAATATTGCAACAGTAATTAAAACGTCATGAATTAACGCTATTATAGCCGTTACAGCAAATGAAAAGTTAAATCTAATAGTCATGTATATAATAATACCTAACATTGCATATAGAAGTGAATAAATAGCATTAACAGTTAGTTCTTGCTTAACTATTTGAGAAATAACTTCTATCTCAGTAGAAGCATTATATTTATCAATA
>DBNY01000025.1 GCA_002299475.1 Caryophanales bacterium UBA660
CTTGTTTCAGCACTATTAAATGTTCCTCCTCTTGGATTTCTTAATGGGTTATCTATTAGCCCTGCTGTTTGTAATGTTTGTAGTGTTATCTCGGCACTATTTCCTTCCCATGTTACCACGGCTAAATTGGGAATTATATATTCCCTTGCTGCGTCTACTATTATTTCTTTTTGCCTTTCATACGCACTCATTCTTGCTTGATTAATTAGATTTAGTACATTAGGTACTGCTATTGCTATTATTATACCTAGTATTACTATTACTGCTAGTAACTCTACTAAAGTTATTCCCGATACTAATTTAAGATATTTTTTGACCATTATAAAACAACTCCTATCCTATGTTTTATTTACAAATAATTTTATATGCCATCTCAATTAATTGTAATTGCTATACATGGCATTATTATTAATTGTTAATTTTACTTAAGAATCTTTGTTTTATCTGATGCTTAACATTTCTCAAGGTATTTATAGTTTTTCTACAACTAACTCAATTCTTAATCTTCTATCCTTATTTAATCTTAAATATATTTTATTATTATTTAAAATTATTTCGTGATTTAATTCTCTAATAAAAATATCAGTTAATTCACCGGCATCTTCAACATTACCAGTTCTTGTTTTAATATAAATAGTATAAATACCCTCTTTTAATGCAGATACATCAATATTAGAATCAAACCAAGCTCTTCTCTTATCTAATCCATCGGGCAATCTTAATACAATATTATAATCGCCATTATCTATATAGTTAGAATCAAATTCATATCGTTCAAATGTTTCATTGTGCTCTAATATAATCTTTCTAGTTACTTCTTGATTAGCACCATAATCTGCTCCTATATTAAATGATGTACCTCTAATATTTAATAAATTGTTATTAAAATTGATAGTATGATATGTATTAATCATATTATCATTACTTGGTGGAATAGACGGACTTATTAATCCATCATCACGAATAAATATTTCTAAAGGAATCTCTCTTATGTAAAAATTAGTTCTAAATAAGTATCCTCGACCATTAGAATCAGTTATTTTACTTGAAATATCTTTTGAAAACATATTTCTAAATATGGCAATAGCTTCTGCCTTATTAGTTCTAGCTCTGACATATGCCCTATAATCTCCTTGTGGTATATCTTTTAGTGAAATCTCTGCGTTAAACCATGATGCACTGTAATCAAATCCATCTTGATTTGGGATTTGAAATGGATGTTCACTATTATTTAACCATCTATTTAATGGAATTATGTATTCCTTTTCCTCATTATTTGCATCCTTCAATATTAAACTATAAGAAGCAGGTAAATTTCTTGAATTATTAACTCCTGTAACTGTCAAATAGCCTCTAAAATTTAGTGTTTCATTTGTTTCGTTCCATTCTAATTTATCAAAATGAAATATACCATCTCTTCTAACAAATTGTTGTTCTTCTCCTATAATATCTATAGCTGAAGAATGAACATATGCGTAGTTATTATCCCAATTATAAATAGGTCGATTAGGGTCTCTTCTATCTGGGATAGTTATTCTATTGCGATTATTATCTAATATAGCATCGCTTTGAATTTTAAACCATTTACTATTGCCATCAATTTCTTGGCCTGTTACTTCCTCTAAAACCACTACTGGTATATCTACTACACCGCTTCTTAATTGATATAGAATGGGTGAAGAAGTAGTTGGCTCTTTTCTAACATTAACTGCGCTTGGCGTTTTCTTTAATCCTATTTGATATAACTTATAATCTTGTCTCCCTAATGCTCTATCAAATGCGAAATAAAGACTTGCCATTTTTTCGCCCCAATAAGGATCTGATGCATAAAAAACATTCATTCCACTTGCTTTATTTCCGAAATGAGAACCGTGATAACGAAAATCATCGGGATTTGCATAGCCAAGTGATATCCATACATCAGCATGAAAAAATATACTGAATTTAACATCTGAATAACTATCTGCTGACCCAACTGGATCATAATCAAATGCCCCGTGACCAAAAATATTTCGTTTAGTTACAGCAATGGTACTACGACCCCAGCCACTTTCATTTATTGCAAGGCTAAGAGATAATAAGGCATTTGCTCCAAATCTTTCTTGAGACTCAATAAAATTAGGACCTTCACCATATAGCATTGATTCTCTTGGTGATGCAACAGAACCAGTAGGTTTTCTAATATAACCTCTACTTTTTATAAATTCATTTATATCAGTTGCAGTATAAGAAGTTCTAGTTCTATATGGTAAATATTGATAGTAATTATAATATGGTTCTAATGCATTAACGGCATTAACGTGAGTATTATTTTGATAATCAATTAACATTGTTATTAAATCTGTATAAAAATAGTTACCATCATAACTATAATAATTAATATTTTGTTTCATAAAAGAAGGCGCTGGCCCTAAATTCATAAACCAATTCCAATTATATCCGCTATCTCTTTTAATATCTTCAGTCAATCTATGTACCAATTCATTATTGCTTGTAACATAATAATAAGTTGGAGTTCTAACTAACGATATTGGAACAATACGATACCCATCATGAATGGGGTCAAATCTTCTTGCCCAACCAGTATAACCACTTATTTTAAGTTGTGCTCTTCTTGATATGTGATCATAATCAAGCAATGGTGCATCTGTACCAAAATAACCATTTATATAATTATTACTAATAGAAGAAGTCGTATTACTAAATAAAAGAGTATTATGTGAAGAATTAGGCTTTGTTCTTAAATCAAGCATCCCATACTTAGTATTTATTAACTCCTTAATAACCGTGTTGCCACCATCGTGACTCATATAAGCAATAATACTAGCAACGCTTGTCTGAGTGGAATTAGCATTATTCATTACTGTTTCCGCCTCATTATATGTATTATAACAACCATGACTTATTAAAGTGCCATTTTGATTAACCATTACCACTTCATAAAAATCCACACTACAAACATTACGAGTTGATAATTCGCTAATCAATCCATCATAATTAGCAAAAATTAATGCCACAGGAGATATAAGGTTAATAATTAAAGATAGTATCAAAATAATTGATATTTTTTTCATAACCCACACCTCCATCTGAAACGTTCTATTTCTACTTATTATAACAAATTTCCCCATTTTAGTGAATTAGTTTGTTTAATATTTCAATGTAAGTTTACAGAATAAATTGTTATCAATTGTATTGTTTTAGATAATAATATAATATATACTAATTAAGATAAGAAACAGGAAGAATGTGGGGAGTAGTAATGAAATGGTTAGTAGAATTAATTAAAGAAATACCTAATAAATTGGCAACAAGTTTAGTTGGAATTTTATTAGTAATTTTTATTTTAATAAATAGTTATTTTATATACAAAATAACATTATTCAATAATATTGAAAATTTTTTAAGGTATAGTGTTATTATTTTTATCATTATTTTATCAGCACTAATGTGTATATATTTTTATAAAACCATATTTAAAAGAAAATGGTCATCTTACATTATCCTGGCTATTATTTTGACAATTATTTCAACCAGTCAATATTTTTTGATTGTTAATTTGAATAAAATATTTTCAACAGTAGATAGTATGAATAAAGAATATATTACTTACTCTACTAGCTTAATAACACTCAAAAACAGCACTCTAAATACTATAGGTGATGTTAAAAATATTAAAATAGGTATAATAAATGATACAAACAGTATAGAAGGATATATTATAAGTAGAGAAATTATTAATGAAAATAAACTTGATGATAATGGTAAAAATACTATTATTGAATATGAGGATTTTTTATTTATGCTAAACGATTTATATGAGGGAAAAGTTGATGCAATATTTTTGTCAAGTAACTATCATATAATGTTTTCTTCTATTGAGCGTTTTAAAAATATTGTGGATGAGACAAAAATAATTATTAGCAAAGATAAAAAAATGGCAAAACCAGATATTATAAATCAACCTATAAACAAAGCTGTTACCGAACCATTTACACTGTTAATTATGGGCGTTGATTCGACTTATGGTGGGTTGACAAAAAATGCGGCTTTTAATGGAGATGCTTTATTATTAGTTACCTTTAATCCAATGACTTTAAATGCTACCGTTTTGAGTATACCTAGGGATACTTATGTACCTATTATGTGTTTTAGAGGTAGAATAGAGAACAAAATTGCTCATGCTGCTTGGTATGGGGAGTCTTGTATGATAAGAACAATTGAAAATTTTACTGGCATTAAAATTGATTATTATACTAAAATTAATTTTGCTGGTCTTGTCCAATTAATTGATGCACTCGGCGGAATAAATGTTGATGTTCCAATTAAATTTTGTGAACAAAATAGTTATAGAGCATGGGGGAGACACACAATATGCTTAAACAAAGGTGTGCAAGCATTAAATGGGGAACAAGCTTTAGCATTAGCTAGACACAGAAACACATTATTAAGAGGCGATATTCAAAGAGGAGAGCATCA
This sequence comes from Caryophanales bacterium UBA660, assembly GCA_002299475.1. GTDB lineage: Bacteria > Bacillota_I > Bacilli_A > RF39 > UBA660 > UBA660. Next base: position 4,480 of record DBNY01000025.1, read on the forward strand.
AAAATTAGTTATAAGTGGCATTATTAATAAGATTAAAAGTATTAATTCTTTAAATCAAGTTTATAATCTAATGGATGCTGTTAGTAAAAATGTTGATACTAATTTAACTACAAATCAAATATTGGGGTTTTATAATATTGGCAAAGATATAATGGCTAAAGGACAACTTGATGCTGATGAAAATATTATAGGCATTCAAAAGTTACACCTAAGTGGTTATGACAAAACAATATGGGATGAAGGCATGAGGCAAGCTCTTTATAATTATGTATATTATAAAGGAAGTTTAACTGACGTAGTAAATGCCATGAAAGTTAATTTAGACTTAAAGAATGAGGAATTAATAAAAGAATTTAGTTTTTCTATTAATAATGTTTATATACCTGAAATTATAGGTAAAGGCAATTATAAGGTCGATTATATAATACATACTGTTCCAGATTTCACTAGGAATTCCAAGACTTACGCTATTAATTGGGCCGATCAACATAATATTACAATAAATTTTATTACTATTGATAATACAAGTCCTGAGTATAGAGAAACATTTAAAAATGATGCTATAATTTATCAAAGTATACCATATGCATATAGGGTTGACAGAATAAACAATGAAGTAGGCATAACATTGAAAATTGTAAAAAAAGCAACCACGCCAGTGCCCATAAATTGTTTATTAGAGCAAAATTACAATAATCCTTCTTGCTTAATCCCTGATATGACTGATTGGACATTAGATAAATTTAATAAGTGGGTTGATACTGCCCCGGGCAGTTTTATAGTAAATAAAATTATGTTAGAAACTTCTGATCCTCTTTATGATATTATTAAAGCTGGTTTAATATATGAGCAAAGCAAACTGCCTGGCACAAAGATAATTGATATTGCTGAATTAACCATTAAATATTATGAATTATTAGATTAATTATAAAATGACGTTACTAAAATGATTTTAAATTACCAGTCCTGGAAGGGCTGGTTTTATTTTGAAATAAAATTAAACTTATATTTGAATATAATGGTTTTTATTAAAATTATATGAAAGATTTTATTTATAGTTTTATGTTGATAAAATTTAAAACAAAAAGAAACCATTGATTTTTATTCAAATCTCTATAGTTTCTTTTATATTCTGTAATGTGTTATTTTATTAAAAACCTGTGCCTACTATTAGGACAGGGCGAAAACTAAAGTTGCTACCTGTGCCCCACCCAGAATTGAGGCTAAAATAAAATACACCCGCACCAGAAGCACTACCAAAAATGCCTCCACGACCGACCCACGGGCTGCTAGTATTAGGCATATCTATCCAGTCGCCAAACCAACCAAATCCACCGGTAATAACGCTTGTTTCCCATACAGCATTTCCTTTTATATTTTCTGTTAAATTATAATTGTTAGTGGGATTATCCGGTGCGCCCACTGTATATACATCTCTATATCTTAACTCGGCATTTATTATTTGTGAACCTTGTCCTAGTAAATTAGTGTGCCCGTTGTTTACATACGCCGACACAAATTCTCTAGCACCACCACTCATATCATATACGCCAGTTATATTGCCATTTGTTGATGCTTGTACTCCATTGGTTGTATGGTGTAGTTCGCATGCTGTGGTTGATCCTACTGATGCACTTGTTCCAGCACATCCCGTTATATAATTTTGATTTGGGTTTATCCATACTTCTATTGGATCTTTTCCTCGGTTTGATTTTGATATGTATGCTACTGCTCCCCATTCACTATGTGTCA
>DBNY01000024.1 GCA_002299475.1 Caryophanales bacterium UBA660
TTTCTTAATGGGTTATCTATTAGCCCTGCTGTTTGTAATGTTTGTAGTGTTATCTCGGCACTATTTCCTTCCCATGTTACCACGGCTAAATTGGGGATTATATATTCCCTTGCTGCGTCTACTATTATTTCTTTTTGTCTTTCATATGCATCAATTCTTACTTGGTTAATTAAATTTAGTACATTAGGTACTGCTATTGCTATTATTATACCTAATATTACTATTACTGCTAATAATTCTACTAAAGTGAAGCCTTTTTTATTCATGTAGGACCTCCCGTATTTATATATTTTAAATACCTTAATTATATATAATTTATATTAATTACTCAAGTTAATTTTGAGTGAATTAAACCACACGCCTTATTTATTTTTTTATCGAACTTTGTTCTTAATTATTATAAAAATTAACATAAAAAGTTCTACCTTTTATCAATTGTAGAACTTTTTCTTAAATATTTATACTTAAATTATTGTCATAATTGTTAATGTTATTATAATTACAATTAATATTCTAATAGCAAATCTATAAATATATTTTAACCATGAAATGTATGATACATCAAGATAACTTAAGCCAATTGCCAGTAAAAGGCTTGTTGGCACTAATAACATTGTAAATCCATATATTGATTGTATTAACACACTAATAATTGGATAAACATTATTATCTTGAATTATATTAGTAAATATTGGAATAATAAGAGAAAAATACATCAAATCAACTGTTAATGGTCCTCCTACTATTGTTACTAATGACATAGTTAGTATATTAAATGTACTAGTTAAATCAAGTAATTTATCAATTATAGTAAAATAATATAAGTGATTAGAAGTAATTGCAAACGCTATATGAATTAAACCAACTACTAAAGCAACCGGCAACACTTTTTTAATACCCTCGCCAAAAGCTTCAATTGCATTGTCTAATTTAATTTTATATATTACTGCAATTATAATTGAAGCAATTAATATTAACATAGAAAATTCACTTATCGTCCACAACCCAAATGGCGGAATATTGCCAAGTAATCTATTAAATATTGGCGTAGATAAAATTTCAAATTCCATTATAGATTGATGAACACTAGCAAACCAAGTAATTTTAAATGCTGGCTCCCATGCAACAGCACTTAATATCATAATTAATAATACTAAATCCATTACTATAACCATTGGCCAATAACTTTTCTTAGAACTCTTTTCTTCTAAATATAGCGGATCAACAAAGTTTTTACTTATTTTATTTTTACTTTGATTATTAATTATGTGTATTACTAATAAGAAAGTAGATATTACTAACAAAAAAATTCTTGTAATAATTTCTGATTGAAAATCAATTGATAATCTTGAAGTAATCTCCCCAACAATTGAATCAGCATAGGTAGCACCAATAATCCCAATTAATACACTACCAATAGTGGCTGCAAGTATTGTAAGCCTGTCATATTCCATAACTAATAAAATTGACACTATAAATGGGAATATGAAAAATAATGCTAATGATAATCCTGCAAATGATGTAATAGATGCTAGTAATAAAGATATAATCACTAGAAATGCTAACTTATTAGTTTTAAATTTATCAACTATTTCATCAATTATTTTTTTATAAACTCCCGTTTTGTTTAATATTCCATAAAAACCACCAACTAATAATATATAAGCAATAGTCATTGATGCGTATTGGAAACCTCTTATTAAATATTGGGCGAAATCCCATTTGCCCACACCAATTCTACTACCTATTTCTAAACCACTTGGTCCATATTGACTAGCAGGTATAATCCAACTTAACAAAATCATTATACCCAATGTTATAAAGATAACCTTTAAAAAATTATATTTTTTCACTTCCATTCTCCTTCTTAATAAATTATATCATATTAATATTAAAGATATTAATTTTATTTATTATTCCTTATTAACGGGTCTCATAAGTGGAAATAACACTATATCCCTAATATTATCTGATTCTGTAATTATTTGTATAAAGCGATCAACACCCATACCCCATCCTGAAATGGGAGGCAAACCATATTCCATGGACTCTATATATTCTGTATCCATAACCATCGCCTCTTCGTCTCCAAGCAAATTTAAACTTGACTGTTCTTCTAACCTCTTCTTTTGTTCGATTGGGTCAACTAATTCTGAATAAGCATTTACCACTTCTGCTCCATTAATAATTAATTGAAATCGGTCAGTAAGACTTTTATCATCATCATTAGCTCTAGCTAATGGAGATAGTTCTATAGGATGGCCAATTAGAAATGTTGGATTTATTATATAAGGTCTTGCTCTTTTTTTATACAATACATCAACAAGATTACCAAACCCTAATAAATTAATATCTGTATCAGATTCTATCTCTAAATTTAATTCTTTAATTCTACTTAATAACTTTTCTTTTGTATTATATATACCTATATCAATTGCAGCATATTCAAGTAATACTTCTTTGAAATTAACTATTTTCCATTCTTGTGACAAATCAATTGTATTGCCATTTAACTTAATTATTGTATTACCAAATAAATGATTAATTACTGATATAAGCATATCTTTTATTAACTTCATAGTGTCTTTATAATCATAATATGCACAATACCCTTCAATCATGGTAAAATCTTGCAAATGGGTTGCATCAATGCCTTCATTTCTAAAACATCTAGCTATTTCAAAAACCTTATTTATTCCTCCAACAACGGCCCTTTTCAAGTATGTTTCTGGCGCTATTCTTAAATATACATTTATATCTAGAGCATTGTGATGAGAAGTAAATGGTCTAGCAAGAGCGCCTGAGGGTTTATTTATTAGTATTGGTGTTTCTATTTCAATATAACCTAAATCTTCTAAATATCTTCTAATATATTTTATAAATTCAAAACGTAAAATAAATTTTCTTCTAGTTTCTTCGTTCATAATCAAGTCAACATATCTATTTCGATAGCACAGTTCACGATCAATCAAACCATGAAATTTTTCAGGTAAAGGTCTTAACGCTTTGCCCAAAAAGGTATAAGTTGTAGCTCTTACTGTTTTTTCGCCAGTATTAGTAGTAAACATTTCGCCCTCTACGCCAATAAAATCACCAATATCAAACATTGATTTAAATAATTCATAATTTTTTTCACCAACTATATCGCTCTTTATGGATAGTTGTAATTCTGCATGTAAATCTCTAATGGTAATGAAACTCAGCTTTCCCATCTTGCGCATTAAAATTATTCTGCCCGCCACTCTAATCCCATTAGTGCCATCTGTTATTTTTTTAGCATCTAATAACTCGTGTGTTATTTCAAATCTATCTGGATAAGGATTAGTATTTTTACTAATTTCATCCAATTTTTTCCTTCTTACTATTTCTTGTTCGCTTAACTCCATATTTTATTCTCCCTTTTCTAAAATAACTTTTGTATTAGCAAATAAATCATGTAAACCCCTACCATGTTTATTAAATAATATCATAAATAATATAATGTTGCTAATTATCAATTGAATAGTACTAAATAACATATCAATTATTAAATAAATATCTTTGCTGAATATTAAAATAGCTGTTAACGTTATCATACTTAGTAAAATGCTATGAATTAATAAACTTCTTTTAATAAAATCATCCATGCTTGGGACTTCTAAACTATCATTTTTTACTACTTTTATTTTCATTATAGACTTACCTATTGTTTTACCACCATTCTTAAACTGAAATATAATAAAATACAATACATAAATAGTAAATTGTGTAATATTATAACCAATCATTTGATAATTAATGTCGTAACTAATTTGTAAAGACCTATTAATAAAAACATCAAATAATATCTCGCCTGCTCTAAATTGTTCAAGTATAATATTAAGTTCTTCCCTTAATAAATCGGTTGCATTATTTGAGAATATAAATGTTGAAATTATTGATAAAATAAATGACAATATAGCTATATCTAAGATATATGCCAAAAATCTTCTATAAAAATTTGCTTTCATCATATCACCTAGCACTATTTTATACCATTTCCATGATTATTCATATATATATTTATTAAGTTCATTAAATTATTGATGCTTTTTGCTTCATAAATACATTTTTTAAAAATAGCAGAATTAGGAATTCCCTTAGTATACCAAGCAACATGATTTCTAATTTCTAGTAAAGCTAGATTTTCGCCTTTTAATTTTACCAATCTTTTTAAATGTTCAATACACATATCAATTTTTTCCTTTGGAGTTGGTTCTTGAATTAAAACACCTGTTTCTAAATAAACAACTATTTGCCTTATTAACCAAGGATTACCCAAAGCCGCTCTTCCAATCATAATAGCATCACATTTTGTTTCATCAAGCATTCGCTTAGCATCTAAAACATTTTTGACATCACCATTACCAATAACTGGTATTGATACACTCTCTTTAACTTGTTTTATAATGTTCCAATCAGCTTTGCCAGTATATCCTTGGCTTCTTGTTCTAGGATGAACGCATATCGCACTAGCGCCAGCCTTTTCACATATTTTAGCAACCTCAATAGCGTTAATATTATCAAAATCCCAACCACTTCTGATTTTCACAGTTACAGGACAACTAACCACACCAACTACTGAACTAACAATTTCATAAATTTTTTCAACATCTTTTAATAAAGCTGCTCCTGCTTGCGACTTAATTGCTATTTTAGGAACTGGGCACCCCATGTTTATATCAATAATATCAGGTTTTATATTATCATTTATATATTTAGCAGCTATTGCAAAACTATTTTTATCACTACCAAATATCTGAATAGTAATCGGTCTTTCAACATCATCAATATATAACATATCTAATGTTTTTTTATTTTTATACATAACTGCTTTATCACTAACCATTTCGCTATAAATAAGACCACATTCAAATTCTTTTACAATAGTTCTAAATGCACTATTGTTAATTCCAGCCATTGGAGCGAGGCAAACTCTATTATTTATTGTAACATTACCTATCTTCCACTTCATAATTCTCCTCTAATAAATCAAAAGAACCTATTTATTAAGTTCTTTTATTAAATCTTCCTTTTTCATTTTAGAATTTGTTTTTATTCCTTTATCTTTCGCCATTATTCTTAATTCAGTAACATCATATTTACTTAAATCCTCTTCCTCAGGCATCTTATTATTTACAACTAAATATTCAATCTGTTCTTTTGTTAACGTCTCATATTCTAATAAAGTTTTAGATATTAAATCTAACAAATCTTTATTTTCTAATAAAATCTTTTTAGCCTTGTCGTAACATAAACTTATGATATTTCTAATTTCTCTATCTATTTCTAAAGCCACTTGATCAGAAAAATTTCTGCTTTTGTTATAATCTCTTCCCAAAAATACACCTTCTGCTTGATGTTCTAATTGCATTGGGCCAAGATTACTCATTCCATACTCAGTAACCATACTTCTTGCTATTTTGGTTGCTTTTTCAAAATCATTATGTGCTCCTGTTGTAACTTCATTAAATATTATTTCTTCAGCTACTCTTCCTCCTAATAATCCCGTAATTTGGTCAAGTAATTCTGTTTTTGTTGCTGTATACTTTTCTTCCTTTGGTATCATCATTGCATACCCACCGGCATAACTTCTAGGAATTATTGTTACCTTTTGAACTACATGTGCATCATTCAATTTAATGCCTAAAACCACATGACCTGCTTCGTGATATGAAACCATTATTTTTTCTTGTGTAGTATACTTTTTAGATAATTTGGCAGGTCCCATTAAAACTCTATCTGTTGCCTCATCTACTTCAGCCATTGTAATATAATCTTTATTTCGCCTAACTGCAAGTAAGGCCGCCTCATTTAAAAGATTCTCCAGATCTGCTCCACTAAAACCAGGCGTTCTCTTAGCTAAATTATCTAGAGTGACACTTTTTGCCAATACTTTATTGGTAGCATGAACCGCTAATATTTCTTCTCTTGCTCTTACATCTGGTAAATTAACTGTTACCTGTCTATCAAATCTTCCAGGTCTAAGCAAGGCTGGATCCAACACATCTGGTCTATTGGTAGCTGCAATAATAATTATACCCTCATTTGAACCAAATCCATCCATTTCTGTAAGCAATTGATTCAATGTTTGTTCTCTTTCATCATGACCACCACCAAGACCAGTTCCACGCTGTCTTCCAACAGCATCTATTTCATCAATAAATATTAAGCAAGGCGCATTATTCTTAGCTTGTCTAAACATATCCCTAACTCTACTTGCTCCAACCCCAACAAACAGTTCAACAAAATCAGAACCGCTTATATAATAAAATGGCACATTTGCCTCTCCAGCAACTGCTCTAGCAAGTAAAGTTTTACCTGTGCCAGGAGGCCCCACCAATAAAACACCCTTCGGTATTCTAGCTCCGAGTTTTTGAAATTTTTTTGGATTTTTTAAAAAATCTATCAACTCACTAACTTCTTCTTTCTCTTCTTTTAAACCAGCAACTGCATTAAAATTAACCTTCTTAGATTCTTCATGCAATTTTGCTCTACTTTTCCCAAAATCCATTGAACGATTAGCTCCACCCATTTGCCTAGTAATAATAAAAAATGTAGCACCAACTAATAATGCAATTGGCAATATGTTAATAAGTATCAATAAAAGCGAACCAGACTCAGGATCTGCTTCAGTAATTAATTTAAATTGATTTTGCTCTTGATATGCTAAAATTTTTCCGACAACTTCATCAGTAAATGGAACGCGCACAAAAAAAGTTTCATTTTCTTTATATCCTTTTATCCTGCCTCTAATTTCATATACTTTTGATCTATCTCTTGGAATAATAGTTACCTCTTCAATATTATTCTTATCAAATTCATTTATTAATTGTCCGTAATTTAAAACATGAACCTTTCTATTCATTATACTTAGCCCATAAAATACACTTATCATAAATATAAATAAAAACAGATAAGGTAACAACCCTTTTTTAATATCATTTCTATTCATTATAATTTCACCCCTCTAATAATATTTAATTATTATATCATGTTTTTCCTTTTTTTCTTTATCTAATTTTGATTTTTTTAAGCCCGGTACCCACAAAATTTTTCCTGAAGTATCGACCAATATCGGCCACATATCTCTTTCCTCAGCAGATACTTTATTATCTATAAAAATATCTTTTAATTTTTTTGTTCCAAGCATTCCTTTAACATCCATTTTATCACCAACATGCCTTGTTCTAATATGTAATGGTAAATTAATTTCTTCCGAATACAACCTACATATATCATTGCCAGTACTATTTTCTTCATCAACTATTTCAATATTTTTACCATTAGGTAGACTAATATAATTTATTAACTCTATTTCATACTCATTATATTCAATTGGTTCTTTAACAAACGATAAACTAGCATATGCTTTAATTACTTTTATATTATTAGGTAAGTATATATACGCATTAGGCCTTTTTGAAGTAATTAAGCCATATATAAGTTCTGCATGCCTATCACTAATTAACATTAAATCATCTTGATATACATTCTCTAATATATAATATATTATTTTCATTCTAATTAATTTACCTAAATTCATAAATGTTTCAATATTTAATATATTTTGTTTGTAAACTTCCTTAATGCATGTTTGCATATGCTTTTCAATAAAATTATTATACTCAATTAAGGTATTACTAAACTTAATATATTTTTCATGAATATTTTTATCTTCATCTTTTAAAAATGGAAGAAGATATTTTCTATATCTATTTCGTGTATATTTATCCTCATTATTAGATTCATCTTGAACATAGCGAATATTATTTTTTTTATTATAAAGTATTATTTCATTTTTGGTTATAGAAATGAAGGGCCTGACAATTTTATAATCTGCCATATTAACTACTTTAGAAAAACCACTATAGCCTCTTAAAGTAGAACCTCTAGCAATTCTCATTAATATGGTTTCAATTAAATCATCAGCGTGATGACCTGTAAACAAATATTGAGCGCCATATTTTCTGACAACTTTATTAAAATAAGCATAACGCTTAGTGCGCGCTTCATTATGAAAATTATCGTCTCCATAATCATCTATTTTCATAGTTTCAAATAAAATTTGATTGTTATCGCAATATGATTGCAAAAAATCTTTTTCTCGTTCACTTTCGCTTCTAACGTTGTGGTTAACGTGGGCACAAACAATAAAAATATCCGCTTCTTTCTTAATTAATGACAACAAATGTAACAGCGCCATTGAATCCGGACCGCCGGAAACACCAACCACCACTGTATCACCAAATTTGAGACCTAATTCACATACAAGATATTGATATACTCCATCCATATTTTAATCACCCTCTACTAATCAATTTTATCTAAAAATCCCCTTTAGAGCAAGCAAAAAGAAATATTTCTTATTATTTCTTAAATCTTAATATAACTTAATATGCTAAATTTAAGTAATAATTTTGAATCACCTTAATTGTTCAATGAATATTATCGCCCTTAATTACTACAATAATTCAATTAAAATGAAATAATATTAGCAAACAAAAAGAACTTTCGTTCTTAAGGTATCTTAATTAATATTTCGCCGTCTCTTGAAAATAAATATTTCTCTCGCGCATATCTTGCCACATAATCAGGATCTTGCAATTTTTGAACCTCTGTTTTTAATAATATTTCTTGTTCTTCTAAAACATTCATCTGATTTGTCAAAAATATATATTCTTTATTTTTCCTATAAATTTGTATCCAATAATTTGATATACTTACAAAGAATGATACTATTATTATAATTGATAATGTTCCCAATAATAAAAAACGTCGCTGTGCCTTTTTGGTTATTTTATTAGTTCCCATATCATCAGTCGAGTAGACAACTCGACAC
>DBNY01000057.1 GCA_002299475.1 Caryophanales bacterium UBA660
ATATTAAAATAGTAATTATTATTGATTATTATTTAAAATAAAATTTCTAATTTATATATATTTAATGGTTTATTTGCTTAAATTCATTAGATAATATTACTGCTTTGTCAACTAAAATAAAATTAATTGACAAAGCATATGTTTGATGCTACACTTGATTATAGAAATAATAGAATTGGAGGAGATTTTAAATGAATAGTCGCAAAAAAGGTTTTACCCTAGTGGAGTTATTAGCAGTAATAGTAATTCTTGGAATAATTTTTGCAATAGCCCTTCCTAACGTATTGACAATCATTGAAAATATGAGACTTGATGCGTTAAGATCATCAGCTGCTATGATGATAAAAGCTGCTGAAGAGCATGTTCTACAAAATAATATAACTACTAATCCTACTAGACTTACACTAGAAGCAACTGGCACTGTAACTTTAAGACCACGTCTTGAAATGAGTTATACAAATATCGATGTTGCTACAACAGCTTCATTTGTATGTGTAACTTTCTCAGGAACGCCAGCATTGCCGTCTTATAGAGTAAGACTTGCTGAATTAACGCCATCTACTAGAGCAGTAGGCGGAACTAGAGGCAATATTACTACTACACCAGGCTTAACAACATGTCCATAAGATTTATTATATAAGGACGAGGAGTGAAAAAATAATGAGTAGTAAGGGTTTTACATTAGTAGAACTATTAGCAGTAATAGTGATATTAGGAATTATACTATTAATAGCTGTCCCAAATGTGGCAAATGTTATTAATAATTCAAGAGAAGCCTCTTTTAGACGTACTGCTGAAGCAGTGCTTAGGCAATCTAAAAAAATAGTTGCCAATAATCCTTCTTTTGTTCCAGGAACAGTAGCACATCAATATCGTTTAATTCCATTAACGAGTATTCCAATGGAAATAAATAGAGATGCATGGGGTGATACGTTTAATTTAACGCTTTCATACGTTTTAGTTATAAGAAATGCAACTGGTGGTATACAATATGGTGTATTCTTATGTTCTGATAACGCTTCACCTGCTAGGAGAAGAGTAATGGGAACAACAGCTTTACGTGCCGTTATGGAAGGTAGTATTGAAACAAGACCTATTGTAACAACAACAGCTGTATGTCCAGCGTTGCCACTTGTTACAGATCTTACTGTTGGTACTATTGAAGGTTATGGTTTTTCTTTAGTTCCTTAATATGTAAGTTTAAATGATAAATAGAAAGTAATAATATGTTACTTTCTATTTTTATTTTTATTGATAAAAAAATATTGCTATGCTAAACTTATAATATAGAATTGGAGATATTATATGAAAAATAATCGGGGAATAACTTTAGTTGAATTATTAGCAGTAATTATTATATTATCGTTAGTGCTAAATATATCTATTCCAATTATTATCACAACTATTGAAAATATAAGAAGAGATTCCTTTGCATCTGCTGCTAGAATGATGATTGCTAGTACTAAATTAAAAGTATCAGAAGATGTAAATATTAAAATGCCAGTTAATAATAATGATGCCACTATTATAAGACTTAATTATTTAGGAGTAGATAATATTGATAAGGATATTGATGGTGGTTCATATAATAGACAAAATTCATACGTGTTGATTGTTAAAATTAATAATGAATTATTTTATTATGTAACATTGCAAGGCTCAAGAAGAAATGTTAATTTATTAAAAGAAGGAACTATAAGTAGGGATAGAGTTAGAGCGGGCACTAGTGTAACTTTACCTAGAAGTGTTAATAGTACATATACTTCAACTGAACTTGGAGAACCCGGATCTTTTAATGTAACAGTCAGATATTATTATTAATTAATTAGGGTGAGGTGTTTTTAATATGGAATTATTAATTGGATCACATGTTTCATTTCTTAAGGATAACCAATTATTTGGAAGTGTTGAAGAAGCAATTAGTTATGGTGCTAATGCGTTTATGTTTTATACGGGTGCACCTCAAAGTACTAATAGATCAATTATTGATAATGATTTAACTAATAAAGCAATTGCCTTAATGAAAAAACATAATATAGATATTAATAATGTAATAGTACACGCTCCATATATTATTAATTTAGCTAATAATATTAAAGAAGATTTATATTATTTTTCTATTCAATTTTTGAAAGAAGAAATAAAAAGATGTGAGTTAATGGGGATAAATAAAATTATTGTTCATCCTGGCAATCACGTTGGGCTTGGTATTTCAAAAGGTATAGATAATATTGTGAATGCACTAAATCAAATTATTAAACCAGAACAAAAGGTAATAATTTGTCTTGAATTAATGTCTGGTAAAGGTAGTGAATGTGGCAGTAATTTTAAAGAATTAAAGCAAATTATTGATAAGGTAAAATATAATACTAAATTAGGTATTTGTTTAGATACATGTCATCTAAATGATGCAGGATATGACTTAAATGATATTGATTCTATAATACTAGAATTTGATAACATTATAGGTTTAGACAAATTAGAAGTTATTCATATAAATGATAGTAAAAATAAAATCAACTCTCATAAAGATCGTCATGAAAATATTGGTTATGGTAGTATTGATTTTAATGTATTAATTAAAATAATATATCATTCTAAAATAAAACATATTCCTAAAATATTAGAAACTCCATATATAACTAATAGTGAATCATCAGCTAATAAATTATATCCACCA
>DBNY01000021.1 GCA_002299475.1 Caryophanales bacterium UBA660
TGTCGAGTTGTCTACTCGACTGTGTATTTATGAATAAAAAAAATCATGAAGAAAAATTAGATTATAAAAAATTAAACGAAATAATCGTATTATCAAAAAATATTTTGAAGATCAGCCATATTTTATTATTAATTATATCTATATATGCCATAACATTGATTTTTGAAAAGTGGGCGATTATAGCTTTTCTATTAACTATAATAGACATTATAACACCATTCTTTATCGGTTTTATTATTGCCTGGCTGCTAAATCCATTTGTTTTATATTTGCAGAAAAAGAATATTACTAGAACATTAGGTACAATAATAGTATATTCTGTTTTATTATTGTTTTTATACTATTTATTTAGTGGCATTATTCCATTGCTTTCAGCGCAAGTTAACGACTTTTTAGTCGCCTTGCCTAATATGATTGATATATTAAAAAATTGGACAGATACAATATTACAAGGGTTTGGCAATACTAATAATATTGATATTAATCCTATAAAAATAGAAATATTTAATTTAATGGAAACATATGAAAAAAATATCACAACTAATCTACCAACAATAGCACTTGCTTTTTTTACTTCTTTTATTTCTAGTGTTGGCAATTTGCTTTTAGGTTTGCTTATTGGCTTTTTTATGTTGTTTGATTTTAATACAGTTAGTTCATCAATAATAAAATTAGTACCTGAAAGAATGAAGAAAGATTTTAAAGTGGCAATTAATACTATAGATGAAACGTTAAAACATTTTGTGAGTGGTATGTTACTATTGTCTTTCGTTGTGTTTATAGTTTCTACTATTGCTTTTTATCTTATTGGACTAAAAGCCCCAATTTTGTTCGGTTTAATATGTGGAATTACTAACGTAATACCAATACTTGGCCCTTACATTGGTGGTTTTGTTGCAGTTACTGTGGGATTCACTCAAAGTGTTACAATAGGAATTTTAGTATTTATTGTTATCATCTTTATTCAAATATTCGAAGGTGAATTTATAATGCCTTTTGTAATGAGTAAAGCAATGAAATTACATGCAGTAACTATCATAGTAGCATTATTAATATTTGGTCATCTATTTGGTATTATAGGCATGATTATATCTACACCTATAGTAGCTATTATGAAAACCTTATTTTTTTTCTTAAATAATAAATTTAAACTATTTAATTTAAATTAATAAAATGTATTGAAATTACTTAATATATAACATAAAAACATTAAATATAATTATAATTTGATAGTAGAGAAAATTATAATAACTAACTTATTATAATTTGTGAATATAAAAAATATTGCATATAAATTCCAGTTCACAACTAAAATGAGGCATGTTATAATAGCATCATGTGTTTTTTGGAAATAATAATAATTGGAGGTTTTAATGAAAAAGTTAGGTTTAATTTTAATTATTATTGCTATAGTGGCAATTGCATTAATATACATATTAAATAATCAAGGGAATAAAGAAAATATTGATAAAGAAATAACAGTAAGATTAGATGGTTCTAAATTAGAAATGCCAATTGAACCTTTAAAAATTGGCAGTTATTTTTTTATACCAGTTGAACCTGTTTTGAACAAATTAAAACTATCATTTGTTAATGAAGAAGATGAATTAATTATTCATATAAATGATAATATTATATTAAGAGAAAAGTCTATTTTAGATATAGATGGTAGTAATCCTGTGGATTTAGATAAAATATTTATTAAACAGGATGAAAACATTTTGATATCAATTTCTCATATATCTTCTAAATTAGATTTAAGATATGATTATAATCCAAAAACAAATATTATATCATTACAAATTAATAATGATTTGTTAATTCCTTATGAAGAAGCATTGAATATTTTAGTAGAAGATAAAATTGCTACGATTACTGATATTGAAACATTAATCACGTATAAAGTTAAAAGAGTAGTAGGTGGATATGCTACTATTGCAGATGTTGAACCATTAACAAAAGACGATACTAATAAATTATTACAAACAGCAGGCGGAAACTGGAATATAACAAGAAGAGCGGTTATTGTTAATGTTGATGGTATAAATATAGCAGCTTCAATTGTAATGTGGCCTCATTCTGGTAGAGAAGATGCCCCATTTGGAAATTTTGTTGATAATAGAAGTGGCGGAACAAGAAGTGGAATAAATCTAGATAGTATTCGTGATAATAATATGATTGGAGTAGTAGATATTTATTTTTATAATAGTCTTATTCCAGGAATTAGAAAAATTGATGAGTGGCATCAAGAAAAGGTTTTAGAGGCATCAAGAAGTAATATACAAAAATAATAGGTGGAGGCTAATGATGAAAAGAATAGTTATTATCTTACTATTGTTTATTATGGGTTTATCTTTATTTCAAGTGGATATAAATGGAAATGATAATATAAAATTAATAGCAGAAGAATACCAATTAGAATTATATAAAGCAAGAGTATTAGAAATAAAAGATACATTAATTTTTGAAGATGAATCTGGAAAAGTAACAACAGTTCAAATAGCCAAAATAGAAATAATGAATAAAGAATATAAAGGTATGATAAGTGAAATAAGAAATACCTTAATAGGAGATCCTAACTATGATATTGAATTAAGAAAAGGAACAAATATATCTGTTAGAGCTACAAAAGATAATGAAAATAATATATCATTTTATATTATGAATTATGAAAGAACTAATTCAATAAATAGCCTGGTTACTATATTTGTTATTTTTGTTTTATTAATTGCAGGATGGAAAGGTTTTAAGGCGTTACTAGCATTAGTTATTACGATAATACTTATATTATATATTCTTATTCCTTTTTTATTAAAAGGTTATAATCCTATATTATTATCGGTAATTATATGTGCTTTATCAACATTAATTACTTTTATTATTACGACTGGTTTTAATAAAAAGTCAATCGCTGCCATTATAGGTACGATTGGAGGCCTAATTGTTGGTGGTGTAATCGCCTATTTGTATGGTTCTATAACTAAAATAACTGGGTTAAGTAGTGCCGATGCAACAGCCCTTTTATACCTGCCAAATAATGTCGATTTTGATTTTAGAGGTTTATTATTTGCAGGCATTATTATTGGCGCATTAGGCGCTTGTATGGATGTTGCTATATCTATATCTTCTTCTTTAACTGAAATCCAAAAAGAGAATCCCTCAATCTCTCTTAATAAGTTATTAAGGTCTGGTTTAAATATTGGTAAAGACATAATGGGAACTATGATTAATACCCTTGTTTTAGCATATACTGGAGGAGCATTACCAATACTATTAATATTTACGGGATTTCAAAAAACATATAGCGAAATAATTAACTTAGATTCAATTGTAACTGAAATAGTAAGAGCAATTGCTGGTAGTATAGGGTTGCTATTTACAATACCATTTACTATTTTAGCATTTGGGGTGCTATCAAAAATCAAAAAAAATAATGAGAGGTGTAATAATGAAATGGTATAATAAATTAAAATATAAAATTATTATTTATGTTGCTATACTAATTGTTTTGCTTTTTAGTTTTTCTAGTCAAATTATTGGATGCCCTCATATGGATGAAAATGGTGATATTTACTGGCTTTTTCCAGCATATGATAACCAAGAAAATACAGTTGTATTATATCAAAGAGACTATTATAATTTTTTAACTTATTATAATAATAATTTTGAACAACTATATCATGAATATGAAATATATCTGTATCAAGAATATAATATATATGCTACCTTTACTGATGAAGGCGATACCAATACTGCCTTAACAGTTGAAGGAATAGAAAAAGTTGAAGTAATAAGTGATGATTATAGATTAGTAATACCAGTAGAAAAAGCATATCTTAATACAAAAAAATATATTAATGATAATCTTTCTTTTATGTATTATTTATTTCAAGTTTCTCAAATCGACCACAAGATGTATTCCATGGAGTATGAAAAAATTAACAATATTTTAAAAAAATATCCATTGAAAAATATAGGTGCACATATATTATCAATTGACGCCTATAATTTTAAATTGATGAATATTGATCGCGCCAAAAAACCTTTAAATGAATTTTTTGAACCAATTGATGTCATAATCAACTTAGATACAAAAAACTTTAGTGAGGAACAAATAAACAATTTAGTAGCAGTTAAAATAGTTGAACGCTCTAATAATTCTTATAGTTTAAAAGAAATTGGTGGCAAGTTAAATATTGCTGATAATACTTTTTCTTTTTCAACTAACGTTGGTGGCATATATACTATTATTGAGAAAAATGGTGTTATTGATTCTTCAATGATAATAAATATTAATGGAAATAATGGCTACTTATCTAATGTTAATGCATCATCTATAATAAAATTTGTTTTTTTTGGTATTATCACTTTGTTTGTAACGTGGATAATATATAAATTATTAGGATTTCCTAAAGAAAAATTAGAGGTATAAAAATTTTTGATATTAATATTTAAAAATAACAATCTAATGTTCATTTAACTATAATATTATCATTATAAATATTAAAAAGTGGACACTTGTATTGAATATTAAATAGTGTTAAAATATATTTATGTTAGAGGTGAGTGTATGGAATCAAATAATACTAATTTTTTTCATATTAATGAATTTAATGATGCTTTAATATTGCAAACATTAAGGGAAGTATATGAGTCACTAGAAGAACGTGGATATAATCCTATTAATCAACTAGTTGGTTATTTAATGAGTGGAGACCCGGGGTATATTTCTAATCACAAAGAGGCAAGAACTAAGATTTGCAAGCTTGATAGAACCAAAATTTTAGAAGTTGTGGTTAGAGATTATATTAATACATTAAAATGAGATATTTAGGGTTAGATCTTGGTAGTAAAACACTAGGAATTGCTGTTAGTGATTTAACTGGAATAGTGGCATCTTCCTTAACAATACTAAAATATGAAAATAACAATTATGAAAAGTTAATTGAAGGATTAAAACAGGTGATTAAAGATAGGGAATTTAAGGCCTTTGTTCTTGGATATCCTAAAAATATGAATAACACCATTGGGGTAAGATGTGAGAAAGTATTAGAATTTAAAAAAATTTTAGAAACTACGTTTAATATAGAAGTAGTATTAGAAGATGAAAGATTAACGTCAATAATTGCTAATAATATATTAATTGCAGCAGATTTATCTAGAAGAAAAAGAAAACAAGTTGTTGATAAAATGGCTGCAACTATTATTTTGCAAAATTATTTAGATAGAAAGAAAGGTTCGTTATAATGGAAGAATTAAAAGATAATAAGTTTACTGTAATTGATGATAAAGGAAATGAAATAGTATGTGATGTATTATTTACATTTGATTCTGATGAAACTAATAAAAGTTATATTGTATATACAGATAATACATTGGATGAAAATGGTAATATAAAAGTATATTCATCAATCTATGATCCTAATAATCCTAATTCAAAGTTAGAAGAAATAACCAGTGAAAAAGAATGGAAAATTATTGAAAATATACTTTCAACTCTTCAAGAGGAAATTTCTAAAAAAATCGAGCAGTAAGTTCGTTTTAAAGCGAGGTGATTACATGAAATTGTACAAAAATATAGCAGTAATTTTATTTGCATTTTGGGCATTACTTATCATAACTTTAGGAGGTATTTATAATTATATGATATCTCCTGTGAGTCGCAATGATAATTTGAGAGTAGTAGATATTAAGTTTGGTAGTAGTGTTGCTCAAATTGGAAAAATATTAAAAGATAATAATTTAATTAGAGATGAGTTTGTTTTCAAATTATATTTGCGAATACATAATATTGATAAATTACAAGCAGGGCGCTATAATTTTAGTGAAAATATGAATCTTAAAACAATTGTTAGAAAAATTAATGAGGGTATGGGGCTTGATTTAGAAAGTTTCAATATTACTTTTCCAGAAGGTAAAAACATGAGGCAAATTGCCCTTATTATTGAAAGGAATACTAATAATGAGGTTAAAGATATATTCAATTTATTAAAAGATGAAAAATATATTAATTCTTTAATAGATAAGTATTGGTTTTTAACTGATGAAATAAAAAATAAAGATATTTATTATGCATTAGAAGGTTATCTTGCTCCAAATACTTATAATATTAGAAATAAAGATGTAAAAGTAGAAGAAATATTTGAAATTATGTTGGACCAAACTGATAAAGTATTGTCAAAATACAAAGATGATATTAGCAAACTGAATTTTACTGTTCATGAGTTTTTAACATTAGCTAGTATTGTTGAAAGTGAGGGTGTTAATAATAAGGACAGGCCTAAAATAGCAGGTGTTTTTTATAATCGTTTAGACAGAGGGGAAAAATTAGATAGTTGTGTAACAACATATTATGCATTAAGACTAGAAATTGGTGATAATCCTAATTTAACATATGAACAAATGGCCTTTATTAGTCCCTATAACACATATTTAGCAAAGCTAGCTGGTAAATTACCGATAGGCCCAATCTCTAATCCTGGCGAGGCCTCAATTAGTGCTACAGTTAATCCCGTTAAGCATAATTATTTGTTTTTTTTATCAGATAAATTTAAAAATACTTATTTTAGTGCTACAAATGCTGAACATGAGGCTAAAATACAAGAATTAATAGATAAAGGGGCATGGAATAGATGGTAGGTATAAATATTTTGCACAATAAATATTTAAATGAATTAAAAACATATGCTGAAGCTTACAGTATCCCAATAATTCAAATAGATTCAATAGAATATATAAAAAAGTATATAAAAGATAATAATATTAAATCAATATTAGAAATAGGCACGGCCATAGGATATTCAAGTATCTGTATGGCTTTAGTAAATGATAAGATTAATATTGTTAGTATTGAAAAAGATGAAAAAAGATATTTACAGGCAATAAAAAATATTAAAAAATTTTTTTTAGAGGATAAAATTACATTGATTTATAGTGATGCATTAGATGTAAAATTAGAACAAAAATTTGATTTAATTTTTATTGATGCTGCTAAAAGTAAATACATTGATTTTTTTAATCATTGTAAAAAACAATTAAAAGATAATGGCACTATTATTACTGATAATATATCCTTTCATGATTTAATTGAAAGCAAAGAAGAAATTAAAAATAAAAATCTACGTAAACTAGTTGATAAAATAAAAAATTACATTGATTTTTTAAAAAACAACAATGAATTTATTACTGAATTTATTAATGTAGGTGATGGGTTAGCAATTACAAGGAAAAAGGTGTCATATGATTAAAATAATATTGAAGCCTAGTAGTATGGATAATTTAAAACAATCACTTCTTAATAGTGATTGTTTTATACTAGGCATAAAAGATTTTAGTATTAATATGAATTTTTATATTACTTTAGATGAATTAAAAGAAATTATACCTATTATAAAAAGTAATAATAAAGAAATATTAATATCGCTTAACCAAATTATGCATAATAAAGATTTAATTGAATTAGAAAATATATTAATAGAGTTGAATAAATTAGATATAGAT
>DBNY01000051.1 GCA_002299475.1 Caryophanales bacterium UBA660
AAGGAAAATACATATAGTATAATTATACTTGCGTGGGTAGTAATAGAAAGGAGCTCTAATGAAAAACATAAAGGTAATCATGATTGATGATAATATTAACTTAGTCAATATGGTAAAGGAGTATTTTAATAGTCACGCAGTAATCGATGTAGTATTAGAGGCATATGATGGAGAGGAAGGATTTAAATTAATTAAGAACAAAATTAATGAATATGATGTTATTTTATTGGATTTAATAATGCCAAAAAAAGACGGACTACATGTCCTCGATGAAATGCATAAAAATGGCATTACTAAAAATGTAATAGTTGTCACATCGTATAATGCACAGGATATAATAAGAAAAGTTTCAGAATATGGAATTAATTATTTTATATTAAAACCTTTTGAATTATCCGATTTAGAAAAAAGAATATTAGATGTTTGTAATATCAATAAAAATAAAGGCAAAACAATTGATTTATACCACAATAATTTACAAATATCTATTACTAAAATTTTACACGAACTAGGAATCCCTTCTCATATTAAAGGATATCAGTATATTAGAGAAGGCATTAGTATACTCTATCACAGGCCTGATTTAATAGGCGGCATTACCAAAGAATTATATCCAGAAGTAGCCACTAAATTCGATACTACAGTATCTAGAGTAGAAAGAGCAATTAGACATGCAATAGAAGTTAGTTGGAATAGAGCTAATTGGCAACTTATGGAAGATATATTCGGACATAGTGTTGATATCGACAAAGCTAAGCCTACTAACTCGGAATTCATTGTGACTGTTGCTGACAAATTGCGCTTAGAATTTCACAAATTTGAAGTAAGATAGTTTTACACTACTATTTTGTTAATAGTAGTTTTTTCTTGCCTAATTTGTTACAATAATATAAGAAAAGGACTGATACTATGAAACCAATAATACTTGCCATTTTAGATGGATTTGGAATTAGAGAAGAAATACACGGAAATGCAATTAAACAAGCCACTACGCCTAATTTCAATTATTTGTGCAATAATTATCCTCATTCATTATTAAGTGCCTGTGGGGAAGATGTAGGTTTACCAGTTAATCAAATGGGTAATAGCGAAGTTGGCCACCTAAATATTGGTGCAGGCAGAATTGTTATTCAACCATTGCAAATGATTAACAACAGCATTAAAGACAACACCTTTTTTGCTAATAAAAACCTGTTAAAAGTTATTAATCATGTTAACAACAATAATTCTAAATTACATATTATGGGTTTATGTAGCGACGGCGGCGTCCATGCACACATTCATCATATCTTATCTTTAATAGATATGGCAAAGCAGTATAATATTAATAAGTTGTTTGTTCATCTGTTTTTAGATGGCAGAGACTCACTACCCAATGACGCCTTAAAATATATTAATATAATTGAAACTAAATTAAAAGACATTGGTCTTGGAACAATCGCCAGCATATCTGGGCGTTATTATGCTATGGATAGAGATGATAATTATGACCGAACTAAAATAGCATATGATGCGATAGTCAATGGGAAGAGCAATGCAAACAATAATATAAATGGGATTATACTAGATAGTTATAAAAATAAAATATACGATGAATTTATAAAACCTGCTGTCATTAATGAAAACGGCCTTATCGAAGATAACGATGGTATAATCCATGCTAATTTCAGAACAGAAAGAGCTAATCAGTTATTAAGAACGCTAGTTGATGATGATTTTAATGAGTTTAAGATTAAGAAATTAGTTAATATTAAAATAGTATTATTAATGCCATCAATTAAATTAAATAATCTAGAATCAGCATTTAATGCGCCCAAAATAGAAAATGGCCTAGGGGAATATTTATCTAGTTTAAACTATAAACAACTTAGAATTGCTGAAACTGAGAAATATGCCCACGTTACCTATTTTTTTGATGGCCTAAAAGATCTTGGCTTAAACAATTATACTAAAATATTAATTAACTCACCCAAAGTAGAAACATATGATTTAAAACCTGAGATGAGCGCGTATGAAGTAACTGATGAATTAATTAAGCAGATTAAAAGTCAAAAACATGATATTGTTATTTTAAATTATGCCAATCCTGATATGGTCGGACATAGCGGCAAAATTATACCAACTATAAAAGCAATTAATGCTGTAGATGAATGCCTAGGTAAAATATATCACGTTATAAAGGAATTTAATGGCACATTAATAGTGACCTCAGATCATGGCAATGCAGAACATGTGCTAGATGATAACAATAATCCCATTACGACGCACACTCTAAACAAAGTTCCTTTCATATTGTGTAATAAAAACTATAAACTAAATGATGGAAGATTAAGCGATATAGCGCCAACTATATTAAAATTACTAGGCGAAAAAATTCCAGATGAAATGACAGGCAAAATATTAATTGAAAATTAATATTTAATCGGATGTAAATGCCACTATAGATAATAAGTATAGCAAATACAAAATGAGTAAATTCTTTTAAAATAAGGATTTACTCATTTTTAGTATAAGTCTTAGAATATACTAATTCAAATTAATAAAATTATTTATTTAACTCTTCCATAATTCTTATCAATTGATTATATTTACTTACTCTATCGGTCCTTGATAATGAACCTGTTTTTATCTGTCCTAAATTAAGCCCAACAGCTACATCAGCAATAGTAGTATCCTCTGTCTCACCACTTCTATGAGATATAATTGTCTTATAATTATGTTGCTTTGCTAAATTAATTGTATCTAGCATTTCTGAATAAGTACCTATCTGATTTGGCTTAATAAGTATAGCATTACAAACTTTCATATCAATGCCTCTCTGCAATAAACTAATATTAGTAACAAAAAGATCATCTCCAACCAGTTGTAGTTTATTGCCAAGCCTCTCGGTAAGTAATCTAAAGCCATCCCAATCATGTTCTGATAGTCCGTCTTCAATAGATATAATGGGATATTTCTCTACAAGAGTTTCATAAAAAGATACTAATTCATGACTAGTCAATTCCTTGTTATCTGCCTTTAATATATACTTCTTTTTTTCCTTATCATAAAACTCACTAGCAGCAACATCTAAAGCAATATAGATATCCTTCCCTAAAATATAGTTAGTTCTTTTGATTGCTTCTATTATATAGTCTATTGCTTCTGCGTTATTGCTTAGATTAGGTGCAAATCCACCTTCATCACCAACTGATACATTATGCCCATTTTCCTTAAGAACCTTTTTTAATGAGTGAAAAACTTCTGCCCCCATTCTAATTCTTTGCTCAAAACTATCCTGTATTGGAACAATCATAAATTCTTGGAAATCAAGTCCATTATCAGCGTGGCTTCCACCATTTATAATGTTCATCATTGCAACCGGCAGCGCCACTCCACTACCTATATAACTATATAATGGTTTCTTTTCATAATTAGCAGCACATTTTAAAACAGCAAGCGAAACTCCTAACATCGCATTAGCACCCAAATTAGCCTTATTATAAGTGCCATCTAACTTAATCAATATATTATCAATTTCTCTTTGTTCTCTAACATCTTTCCCCATTAATTTTGGTTTAATGATACTTACAACGTTATTTATTGCTTTTAAAACGCCCTTGCCATTATACCTATAATCATTATCTCTTAATTCTATTGCTTCCTTGCTTCCTGTAGATGCTCCAGAAGGCACGCTTGCTCTTCCCATAATACCTTCCTCAATAATAACATCCACTTCTATTGTAGGATTTCCTCTAGAATCTAGTATTTCTCTTGCTTTAATATCACTTATATTAGGCATATTATCACTCCTTAATCAAATTATTAATGTATTCTTTAAATTTCTCGCCGCGTTCCTCAAAACTTTTAAACTGATCCCAAGAAGCACATGCTGGACTTAATAATATCACATCATTATCTTCTGCTAATTGAACACTAACTTTAGACGCCTCTTCTAGATTGTTTACCACTATACATTCTTTTTTAATCTCATCAGCAAACTCTTTAATCCTATACTTAGTTTCACCATAGCATACTATTAATTTAACATTTTCCATATAATCTTTAAGTTCGAAAAAATTTTGGCCTCTTTCTAACCCCCCCATAATTAACAAAAGAGGTCTGGCAAAAGATTTTAAAGCAATTTGCGTCGCCTTATTATTAGTAGCCTTAGAATCATTATATATTTCAATTCCATTTATTTTAGCTATATACTCTTGCCTATGTTCAACACCACCAAACTCTTTTAAAAACTTAGTAATAACATTATTTTCAACATTAAATTCTTTTGCCACAATAATAGCGGCCATTATATTTTCATAATTATGGATACCAGATATCCTGATATCAGATAAATCAATTATCTTATCCTCATTATAATAAATGGCATCATTTAATAAGTAAGCGCCTTCTATTTTCTCCTTACTTGAAAAATATTTTTTATTAGAATTAATATTTTTAGTAGTTGTTAATACCATATTATCCGCTTTATTTAGTACTGCAATATCTCCTTCATTATGATTGTTAAAGATTTTACTTTTAAAATTCAAATAATTCTCATAACTCTTAACAAAATCAATATGTGCCTCAGACAAATTAGTCATAACACTTATATTAGTTTTAAAATCCTTTGTATTCACTAACTGTTGCACTGATACTTCCATTACAACAATATCTTTATTCTTGACTTTATCTATAAAAGAAGATAACGGATATCCTATATTGCCTGTTAAATGAACAGGTAAATCTGCTCTTTTCAACATCTCATATATCAATGTAGTTGTAGTAGTTTTACCATTAGTGCCTGTTATTCCAATTAAAGTTATGTCTTTAGGTAAAAAAGAGTATGCCACTTCTACTTCGTTTACAACTGGTATATTAAACTTTTCAGCCATTGTCACATATTTATGCTCAATAGTTATACCAGGATTTTTAACTACATAATCATAATTACTTGTAAAAATATCATCTGGTTGTCCTTCAAAAATAATATTAACACCTAATTTTGTTAATTCTTGGATATGGTCCCCTTCTTGCTCTTTAGAATCATCATATAAAAGTATATCATTATTATATCTAATTAGTAATTTGGCCACTTCATAACCACTTCTAGCCATTCCTAATATAAAAATTTTTTTATTCTCAAACATCTGCATAAACCTCCAAACTATTATTAGTATATCATTTTTCCTATAAGTTGTTAATTAAAACTAAGCAGAAATTATATGATTGAAGCGTAAAGATAAAATTAGTCAAAGAAAAACTTATTATGAAATGTAATTGTCAATATAAAAATGTAGGAAAAACGGGATTTATTCTGTAGGAATAGGTTCTTTTAATTCTCTCTCTTTCCTTGCATCACTATCATAACAATCTTGAATCACTTTAGCATAAGCTTCAGTATAGTTTTTTACAAATCCTGGGTAGCTAGGCACTATACTTGAACATTTTAGTTCTTTGATTAATTCACCTTTTTTGTTATATTGCTTTGATTTGTCTTTTATTATTTTTATAGTGACAGCAATTAAATCATTGATTTCATCACCTTTAATTAGTGAACTTGAAATATAAATAAAAGATAGTGCGTCTTGAATATTGCTTAGTTGTTGCAATAATATTTCACTTATTAAATCGTTATCATTTTTAACCCTTTGTAGTGGCTTATCATTTTTTAAATAAATGAATGTAAACTGTTTTTGTATTCATACCATTCAAAATCAAAAACTACTTCTATTCAATAATAAAAATCCTTATCAAATTCTAGGTTGGTATCTTTTATATTTTGCTCACTTGAAAAAGTAAATTCCATTTTGTAAGGTTAAATTCTACTTTTCGAGAAGCATTCTGAATTAAAAAGAGTAAAAGTGTAGATTTTTACTCTTTTTTAGTATAGAATACAATCTTAAGCACAAAAACATTTGTTTTTTTCCATGCCGAAAAGAGGTCGAGTTATCAAACATTTTTTTGAATTTCATAATTCTACCCCGGTTAAGTATAAAAAATATTGTTGATGGTGCTTATTGATTAGCTTATAATTTTAGGATTGATTTGGATAAGCTAACCCTATTAGGTTCAATTTCTTGAATACCTAATTTATCTACGGTATCTTTACCATAGATAGTACTGAACATTAAGTATGGTGACTTATCGTTCAGTTTTTTTCTTTTGTAAGAATTAATATGAGACATGATCAAGTTAATATCATCTTGAAATAAGTTATCAAAAGGTTCTCCTTTTGGTAATATTCTCCTAAATAATTGATGATTAACTTCACAAGAACCTTTTTCATATGGGCTAGACGGATGGCAATAAAATATATTAGTGCGTAATTCGCCGGTTTTGATATCACATTCAATTTCAGTTGGGTTAGAGAATTCACTACCATTATCAGTTAAGATAACAGGAAATAATTCTTTAAATTTATCTATACCGAATGACATAAAAATGTTATTGAAAATATCGATTACAGATTGAGAGTCATTATGATTGCGAATGAAGGCAAGCATAAAAGAAGTTTGAACAAAATGAATAGTAAGTATCACCTTGCCACCTTTCCGACCTTCCACAGTATCCATTTGAACAATTGAAGTATCCGGATTTTCTTCTAAAAAATTTAAAAATTCTTCATATCTTCTGTTTTCTAAACATTTTTTATCAACTTTATAAATAACTTGATTTTTTCTTCTTTGACGAAACCTAACCTTTCTAGGCAAATACATATTCTTAACTTTTAACAATCCTAGATCAATTAACTTATATATTTTCTTTTCGCAATGCATAATCTTATTAGAATTATTGATATAAGCTTGGTGAATAGATTGGTTTTGTTCACATATTAGAGGAACTAATATATTATTTAAGTTATTAATTTCATCTTGATCAATAACAACGCCACTTCTTGATTCTGATAACACCTCTTTATATTCATTAAAAGCATAAGCACCTTCATAAATATGTTTAGTTAACGTACAATGATGAAGTTTTTCACAACCATTACATACATAAGGTGGCTTATTTAATTTAAGACAATTTTCATCCAGGTATTTTGAACATTTATTTTTGCAAACTATACAATTTTTACAGAGTCTATTTCTAGATTGATAACAATCAGAACACAATGAAGTTATTTTGCAGTTATTTCTATGAATGCAGTTATTAAAAGTTTTTCCATAGGCACCAGTATTTTTAATTTTATAATGATTTTTAATTTCCTTGAAATAGTAGTACAATCTTTATCAATTAATTTACTAATCGATTTAAAAGATCTAGATAACCTTAATTCTCTTTCTATAATTAATCTTTCCTCTAAAGATAAATGCTTATTTTTATACACAAAAAACAACTCCTTTCAAATACATAAGCACCATCGAGGGGTTATTATAATTGTTTGTAAGATTAAATTCTACTTTTTTTCTTGTAAAGTTAAGTTCCATTCTAGGGTGGAACTTACTTTTTCAATTAACTACTTGTGAGTAATTGTTAAAACTTTCCACGTTAGTGTAAAGAGGTTTTGGGATTTTTAGAAAGGTTCATGAAAATATATAATTTATTTTTTAAACTTA